>QGUO01000161.1 GCA_003242495.1 Pseudomonadota bacterium
GGCTCGCCGACGTGGCCGGCGCGCTGCCCCGGATCCTCCATGGCCGCGGACATGATGTGCGTGTATTCATGCCGTGGCATGGCTGTATGTCCCCCCCGGATCCCGTGCCAGTGGAGCGCGCCCGCGAGGTCGAATTGCGCCTCGGCGCACATGCGCTGCGCTTCTCGCTGTTCGAGACGCGCCTGCCGGGCTCGGACGTGCCGCTTTACCTGGTGCGCTGCCCCGAGGTCTATGATCGAGCGACCCTCTACACCGAGGAGCCCGACGAGCACCTGCGTTTCCTGGTGTTGCAGCGTGCGGCGCTCGAGGGCTGCCAACGCCTGGTGTTCGCACCCGACGTCGTCCACTGCAACGACTGGCACACGGCCCTCGTGCCGCTCCTGCTGAAGACCACGTATGCGTGGGACCGTCTGTTCGCCGGGACGCGCACGGTCCTGACCATCCACAACGTCGGCTACCAGGGTGTATTTCCGCGCGGCACGCTCGACGATGTGGGCGCCGATCTGCACACGCAGGTCACGCCCGGCGCCCACGTCAACTGGTTGCGCGAAGGCATCCGTCACGCGACGCGTGTGTCGACCGTGAGCCCGACGTACGCCTGGGAGATCTGCACGCCCCTCGGGGGCCATGGACTCGACGAGGTATTGCGCGCCCGACGCGACGGCGTCGTCGGGATCCTCAACGGCGTGGATTACAGCGCATGGAATCCGGCCACGGATCGGTACCTCGAGCATCGCTATAGTGCGACCGATCTGTCGGGCAAGACCGCCAACAAGCGCCAGTTGCTCGAGCGCATGGCGTTGTCCGTCGGGGTGGACACGCCGCTCGTCGGCGTCGTCTCGCGCATGACCGTGCAAAAGGGGTTCGACCTGTTGTTCGAGGCCCTGCCGGAGTTACTGACGATGCGCGATTTCGCCCTGGCGGTGCTCGGCAGCGGCGAGCCGCGCTACCAGGACTTCTTCGTCGGCCTCACCCGCCACTTCCCGGATCGCGTCGCCCTGCACCTGGGCTACGACGAGGCGCTCGCGCATCACATCGAGGCGGCGGCCGACATGTTCCTCATGCCCTCGATGTACGAGCCCTGCGGCCTCAACCAGCTGTACAGCCTCAAGTACGGCACGGTGCCCATCGTGCGTCGCACCGGCGGACTGGCCGATTCCGTGCAGATGTGGGATCCGGTCACGCGCAGCGGAACCGGCGTGGTGTTCGAGCATTTCGACGCCAACGGCGTGAGCTGGGCGCTGCACACGGCGCTCGATCTGTACAAGGACCGCAGCGCCTGGCGCACCTTGATGCGCAATGGGATGGCACAGGATTTTTCCTGGGACAAGCAAAGCCGCGAGTACGAGCGGCTCTACGCGAGCGCGCTGAGCGGGTCGACGGCGCACGACGCCACCGGGTGAGATCCTGGCCCCGAACCCTGCTCTGGATCGGGTCCCGGCGGCCGCGGGCCAGGCTCGTGATACCTCTCCCGAACCTCAGCGCGAGCCGCGGCCGGAATGCGCCGGACGGTCTGCTCGAGCCATGCTCAGCGCAGCACGGACAGATCCACGATGCCCCCCTCGCGGAAGGGAATCTTGCGCACCAGTCCGCGGTCGGTGTGCACCGTGCCCTCGATGACATACTCCACCTGCTGGCTGCCGTGCAGGCGCGAGAGCAGCCGTCCGACGCTGCTCACGAAGTGCGTGCGCACGGTGAGATCGAACTCGGTTTCGCCCAGCGCCGGGATCACGAATGGCCGGCTGCTGGTGCCCTTGGCGAAGCTGTCACCCTGCAGGAAGAGCTGGTACTCGATGAACTTGATTGGCAGATCGCGATCGTTGGGGTTGGTGACGTGCATGCGCACCAGGAAGTGCTGATTGAACACGTCCGCCGAGGTCATGCCGACCGACAACAGCGTGAGCCGCGGCGTTTCCAGCTTCGGACCGAAGGCACTGCAGCCCGCCGTGGCGGCGAGCGCGAGCAGCATGCACAGGCGAGCCAGTTTCTTGGCGAGTTTCACGGGCACTCCAGCATCCCCCGGCCGAACCTGCCGCCCGCCCTGCGGGGGACGCCAGGGACGAGGGCCGTGCGGATTGTGCCACAGCCGCGCTCAGGCTCGCAGACGGGCGAGCATCTCGCGCGTCACCAGCGCCACGCCGCCCTCGCTGATGTAGAAGCGCCGCGCATCCTCCTCGGGATTCACGCCGATCTGCACGCCGTCCGGCACTACGCCGCCGGTGTCGATGATCGCGCGCTTGACCACGCAACCCGCACCGATGCGCACGTCGGGGAACAGCAAGGCTCGCTCGATGTAGCTGCGCTCCTCGATGCGCACGTTGGAGAAGAGCAGTGACTGGTTCACGTGCGCGCCGGAGATGATGCATCCGCCGGACACCATGGAGTTGATCGCCATGCCGCGCCGGCCCTCCTCGTCGAGCACGAACTTGGCCGGCGGATACTGCCGCTGATAGGTCCAGATGGGCCACTGCTCGTCGTAGAGATTGAGCTCCGGGTGCACCTGGATCATCTCCATGTTCGCCTCGTAGAACGCATCGACGGTGCCGACGTCGCGCCAATAGTGCTGCACCCGGGTACGCACGTCCTGGAACGGATAGGCGAAGACCTTCAGGCTCGTCAGAGCCTCGGGAATGATGTTGCGTCCGAAATCGTGCGCCGTGTCGGGACGCCGCGCGTGCTCCTCGAGCAGCCGGTAGAGAAGATTCGCCTTGAACACGTAGATACCCATCGAGCCGAGCGCAAAGTCCTCGCGCCCCGGAATGCCCTCCGGCTCGGCGGGTTTCTCCGCGAAGCGCACGATGCGGTACTGCTCGTCGACGGTCATCAACCCGAAGCTGGACGCCTGGCGGCGCGGCACCTCGACCACCCCGACGGTGATGTCCGCCTTTTTCTCGACGTGCGCGGCCAGCATCGGCCCATAGTCCATCTTGTAGATGTGGTCGCCGGCGAGCACCAGCACGTGCTTCGGGTGGTGCAGCTTGATGATCTGCAGGTTCTGATACAGTGAATCGGCGGTGCCCCGGTACCACATCTCGCCGAGCTGCTGCTGCGCGGGAATGATCTCCACGAACTCGCCGAACTCGCCGCGCAAGTACCCCCAACCGCGCTGGATGTGCTGAATGAGCGAATGAGCCTTGTACTGTGTCATCACCGTGATGCGGCGGATGCCCGAGTTCACGCAGTTCGAGAGCACGAAGTCGATGATGCGGAACTTGCCGCCGAACGGCGTGGCCGGCTTGCAGCGATGATCGGTGAGGTGCTTGAGCCGCTCGCCACGCCCGCCTGCCATGATCACCGCGAGCGTATTGCGGGTGAGCCGGCTGACATAGCGGCGCGCCGCGGCCTGCTTCTGGGTCAGCGGTGCGCTGCGGCGGGCCTCGAGGGCGGCCCTGGGCACTCTGGGCGGCTGCATGGCGGGATTTTCTCCGGGATAGAGGACTCGAGCAGCACGGCGCAAACGGTGCGACGGCACATATGGTAGCCGAAGCGACGGCCGGCTCCCTTGCCCCGTCGCCTGGACCCGGGCGGTTCGAGCGGCGAAGGTTCGTCACGCCGTCGCGGGTAGGGCAAAATGCGCCGGCGAAATTCGCGAACGGGAAAGCGACATGTTGCAAGCTCTCGGCCATCGACCTGCCGTGCAACCGGCAGCCGCCGTCCGCAGGAGGCGCAGATTTCCCGTGGCGCTGTGCCTGTTCATCGCAGCCGTCTGCAAGGTTCATGCACAGGCGGCGCCCGCCATGCCGGAGGACGAGCCGGCGGCGCGCATGGCGCACGCCTGCTTGCCCGACGGCGGCGGCTTCCTGCGTGCCCGGCTGAGCGGCGCCCTCGAGGCCGAGCTCGATTGGGGCAACGAGGACCTGGAGTGCACCGGAGCCGTGCGTCCCGTCGACGGCGGCATCCGCATGCGCTTCGCCCGTGACGGCAAGCCTGGTGAACTCCGTCTCGCCATCGTGTTCGGCATCGCCACGCTGCGCGAAGGCAAGTCGGCGAGCGCGGTGCCGGTCAATGTGACCATCATGCGCGAGGGCGCCGGCGAGTTCTACAGCACCCAGGGCGACGACAAATGCATGCTCGACCGTGTGCGCCAGGAGCCCTTGGTGGGAATTCCGCACCGCAACCGCTCGTACCGCATCGTGGCACGCGGGTTCTGCATGGAGCCCGCGCGCGCCGTCAACGGCGCCGGCGCCGTGTTGCTGTCGCGCTTCGATTACGCCGGGCGGGTCGATTTCGAGACCCGCGACGACGCCGAAGACGCAGCCGACGACGACCTGGTGCTCGCGACCGATCATCGCCCGATTCCATACCACCCGACGCCCAACCCATGATCTCGAACGCACTGCTCGCCGGGCGGCGCTCCGCCCTGCTGGTCCTGACCCTTGCCTTGGCGATGCTTGCCGGAGCCGCCGCCGCTTCGGAAGCGGATCTCGACCGGCGTTTTCCGCGCTCGACCCTGCAGATCGCCACACCCGACGCCCGCCTGCACACCTTCCGGGTCTGGGTGGCGGACAGCGATGCACGCCGCATCCGCGGCCTGATGTACGTCAAGGAGCTGGCAGAGGATGCCGGGATGCTGTTCCTCTACGACGAGCCGCAGCGCATCTCCATGTGGATGAAGAACACGTTCATTCCGCTCGACATGGTGTTCGTACGCAGCGACGGGCGCGTCGACAGCGTCGCCGAGAACACCAGGCCACACTCGCTCGACAGCATCCCGTCACAGGGAGAGGTGGTGGCGGTGATCGAGCTCAATGCCGGCACGGCCGCACGGCTCGGCATCCGCCCGGGCGCCCGCGTGCTGCATCCCGCGTTCCAGACACGCTGAACCGGCGTCAAAGGTGTGGCGCGGACCGTCCACGTGCGCGCGAGGCCGAGGCATCCTTGGCCTTGCGCAGGTGCAGCACGGGAAGCTATGTTGCCGGTCATGAGCCAGTCCACTTGCACGCAACGTCTGCGCCACGCCGTCCCGTCGTGCCTGCCCGCCCTGATCTTGGCGCTCTCGTGTGTCCTAGCCGACACGGCGTTCGCCGCCGACCCCACGACCGAGGCCCACGCCTGCCGCTCGATCGCCGATGCCCGGGCGCGGCTCGCATGCTACGACGCGGCGTTCGGGCTGCCCCGGGTCGAGCGCGCCGAATCGCATGACGCCGCGCCGGCCGACGAGACGGTTCCGGCCGCCCCGCCGCCGCCCTCCCAAGCGCCCGCGCTCAGCGGCGTGGAGCGGTTCGGCCTGAGCGAGGCCGAGCTGCGGGCCCGCACGGGCGGACAAGCCGCGGAGCCGGAGCAGATCGAGGCGACGATCGCCGATGTCACGCGACGCGGGGCCGGCGGCGCCATCTTCCGGCTCGACAATGGGCAAGTCTGGATGCAGACCGACAGCCGGCACCGCAACCGCATCACGGCAGGCCAGTCCATCACCATCCGGCGCGCCGCCATGGGCTCGTATCTGCTGAGCAACGGCCAGGTCGCGGTACGGGTGCGCCGCATCGACTAGCCGCACGCGCTCGCAGGGCAGCGCTATGACTTCAGCGTGAACCACGCGTTGAAGGAAACCGTGATGCGCTCGCCCTCACCCTCGAAGGGCTTCACGTCGTGCAGCACCCACGAGGGAAAAATGACCAGCTGGCCGGCTTGCAGCCGCAAGTGGCGGATGTTGTAGGAGAACGGGCCGCGCAGGTTCGCGGTGCTGGCATCGAGGTACATGGCCGACCCGATGGCGGGATTGACGAAGCTGAGCAGTCCGCTGTCCGGCTTGTCGGCATCATGCCTGCCGGGATCCACACAATAAACCCCCGACCAGGTCGCCATCGGGTGGTTATGCAGGGCGAAGAAGCCGCCGCGCCGGGTAATGTGGAACCATGAGTCGGCGTGGATCAGCATCCGGCTCACCCATTCCCGGTCGCGACCGTTGAGCTCGGCGATGAACCCGAGCAAGGCGCGCCAGCAGAACTCCTTGAGCTCCCGGACACAGGGCTCTGGCCAGGCGAACAGCTGGAAATGGCTCTCGAACACCCGATCGTTGCGCTGCGTGAGAGGGCGCGGGTTGGCGTAGCGCACCCCCTCGGCCTCACGCGCCAGGAACAGCGTGCGCAAGCTTTCATCGAGCGCGGGGTTTCCGGTGCGCCGCACGAAGCCGAACGGCACGGCGAAGAACGGCGTGATCTGCACCACTCGGTCTCTCCCCTCCTCGAGCGCTCGAGGTGGCGGCCCCAGGAGCGGGCCACTGCCCCCTCGGCCTGCGCGCAGCCGGATGTCAGCCGTCCTGCTCCGCGTGGCTGCCTCACGGCCGCGCGCAGACCACGGCTGCCAACGCCGGGCGCTCACCCGCGAGCCAGGCGCCGGCCGGCGGTCGCGGCCCGCGCTTGCACCCAGGGCGGGCCGGGCTGACTTTTCCTAGAAGTTCACCGTCAACGCCGCGAACCATTGCCGCCCGAGCACATCGTACATCTGCGCGAAGGTGTTGCCATTGCAGATGATGCCCGGACAGTTGTCCTGCCCCACCAGGGGCGGATCCTGGTCCAGCAGGTTGTTCGCGCCGATGCGCACCGTGTACGTATCGAGGAACGTCATCGCCGCCGTCAGGTCGAAATAGCTGCGGGCACCGAGTCGGGCATCGGTCGCGGGCACCTCACCCGAGAGTTGCGGGTTGTCGCTGCTGGTCTCGACGTCCACGGACTCGAGGAAGCGCCACGTCGCAGTCACGTCGAGACCGCTCCAAGGCGTGCGCCAGGTGGCGCGCAACGAATGGCGCCACTCCGGCAGCGGTATGCCGCAGGTGCCGCCGTACAAGCCGGCGCAGTCGAAGCTGCCCAGCCCTTCGACCAGCTCCTTGTCGAAGCGGTCGAGCCAGGTGCCCACCAGGTCGAACGCCAGGCCGTGATCACCGATATCGAAACCGTAGTTGAATTGCAGGTCAATGCCCCGCACGCTGAGATTGGCGATGTTCTCGGCCGTATCCTCGATGAAGCCCGTCGGCTGCACCCACAGCGAGCCCAATGAGTCGCGCTGGATGCGGTCGCAAAACACCGGATCGCCCGTCTGGATGCACTGGTTGATATAGGCATCGGCGTTGCCGCCGAGCAGATCGCTGATCGCGTCCTCGATGTCGATGTCGAAATAATCCACCGAGACGAACAGTCCGGCCAGGAACGCCGGCTGGAACACCACCCCGAACGAGATGGTGTCGGCCTTCTCCGGCTGGACCTCAGGATTGCCGCCGAGCAGGCCGTTGTACTGCGCCGCCGGGTTCTCCGGCACATTGCCATACTGCTCCGGCGTCATGCCCGTCAACAGACATTGCTCGAGCGTCGCCTCGGGCACGCCGTCGCACGGATCGGTCGTGCCATCGAGCAGCACCGTCTGCGGTGCGAACAGCTCACCCACGCTGGGTGCGCGCACTGCGCGCTGATAGGTCCCGCGCAGCCGGACCGACTCGATCGGCGCCCAGTCGATGCCGAACTTGTAGGTATCCGTCGTGAAACCGACGTTGTAGTCCGAGTAACGATACCCGGCCTCGACGGACAAGGCATCCGCGGCCGTCAGGTCTTCGAGGAGGGGCATGCGCGCCTCGAAGAACGCCTCCTTCACGTGATAACCGCCCATGGTCGGCAGGATGGCACCGCCCTGCCCCGCG
>QGUO01000696.1 GCA_003242495.1 Pseudomonadota bacterium
AGTCAGTTGCTTTTGGGGCTGCCCGTCGGAGAACTGTCGTGGACACCCATCAATGGCTGCTGCGGTGCCTTGCAATGCGGTGCCCCTGGACACCCACGATGCTGGTGAATGTGCAATGCGGTGCTCCCTAAGGTCCTTCGTCTGTGGGTGGCCGGTGATGCACGCGTAGTCGGAGTTCAGGTTTAGACGCGACGTGTCCGGCCCCCCGGAGAGATGGGCCCAGAAGAGGCCGGCGCCGCGGTCCGCGACGTTCCTCGACCATCAAATAGGTGGGTGTCCAAACCCGGCATCCAAACCCGGCAGGCATCCAAACCCGGCAGGCATCCAAACCCGGCAGGCATCCAAACCCGGCAGGTAGGCCGATCGGAGCGTGGAACCGCCACGTTTTCGGTGGATGTCCAAACTTCGGGTCCCGGTGGGTGTCCTGGGTCCGGATCCGCTGGCTCCGGATCCGATGGGTGTCCAATCCCCGCCGCAATCCCCGCCGTTGGGTGTCCATTCCCCGCATCCATTCCCCGTCCATTCCCGAATTGCTAATGAGAACGATTATCAGTATAGTTCGCCGCCAACAACAACACCTGCGAGAAGAGTGCGCTCGAATGAAACGAATGGACGTATTCGAACTGCGGGGCTCGCGCAGTCTCGTGGCCTCGGCCGTGAGCATTGCGCTAGGCAGCACATTCGTACCCGCTGCTCTTGCGGCCGAGCCGGCCGAGCTGCCGCGCATCAGCGTCAAGGACACCGAAATGCCCTCCGGCACGGAGATCAGCTCGCCCAAGATGACGGCGGCGCCGGTCGACACGCCACAGACCATCAGCGTCATACCCCAGGAGGTCTTTAACCTGCAGGGAGCCCAGAACCTTACCGAGACGCTGCGCAATACCCCTGGCATCACGTTTACTGCCGGCGAGAACGGCTTTTCGACGGGTTTGAGCAATTTCGGGCTGCGCGGCTTCGACGCGAGCGGCAGCATCTTCATCGACGGTGTGCGCGATTCGGGTAACTACAATCGCGACGTGTTCAACGTCGAGCAGGTGGAAGTCGCCAAGGGGCCGGCGGCGGACAACGGCCGTGGCGGACCGGGCGGCTACGTCAACCTGGTCACGAAGACGCCGCAGGCCGACGACTTCCAGCGATCCACGCTCAGTTACGGCTTCGATCGTTACGACTCGGACGACCGTGTGCGCGCCACGTTCGACGGCAACTACAGCTTGCGCGATGGCACGGCCCTGCGCGTCAACGCACTGTGGCAGGACGGGGGTGTGGCCGGACGGGATGTGGCGGAGCGTAACAGCTGGGGCATCGCCCCATCTCTTGCGTTTGGGCTCGGCAGCCCGACGCGTGTCGTTCTCGCGTACCAGCACCTGGATCAAAGCGATCTGCCGGATTGGGGCATTCCTGCGGCGGCGCTCGAGGACACTTTCCGTCACGATCCGAACCTCGATGCGGACTCCCTGCGCGAGCGCTTCTACGGACTGGCCTCGGATTTCGATGACGTGAAGTCCGATGCCGTGCTGGCGCGCATCGAGCACGACTTCTCGCCGGCCGTGACGTTGAGTAACCAGATCCGCTGGTCACAGACCGAGCGCGATGCCGTCTACACGGTGCCGTTCAGCTATGACGCCGCGACGCAGACCGTCGTCACCCAGACACAGGCGTATGCGCGCGAGAACTCGACGCTCGCTAATCTCACCAACCTATCCGCCGCGTTCGTGACCGGCACCCTGCAACACAACCTCGCGGTCGGCCTGGAGCTGACGCGCGAGAAGTCCGACGCGCTACGCTTCGGCACCGTGAGCAATCCGGGCACCGGCGCGCCCATCGGCATTTTCGATCCTGATCCGCACCGCGCGGAAGGTCCGGTGATGACGCCCAGCCAGTCGAGCGCCGTGAAGATCGAGACCGTGGCGGCGTATGTGTATGACACGGTGGAGTTCAACGAGCGCTGGCAAGTCACCGGCGGGGTGCGCCTCCAGCGCTAACGAGTGGGGGTCGACCGCCACAAGGCCGGCGGGGAACCGCCAGGGCCCGACGCCCTCCACTAACGCCAGAACCACGT
>QGUO01000587.1 GCA_003242495.1 Pseudomonadota bacterium
TTTGATGTGTGTGATTGTGTTACTGTCTTTTTGCGTGTTTTTTTTTTTTTTAATGTCTGCCCCCCCCCCCGATTCTCCCCCCTCTCTTTTGGCGGGCAGCTCAGGTTTGTAAAAGGGACAGGCGCACGGCCGAACGGTTGTCCGCGGCGGTGACGGGCAGCTACCTGGTGCGCGAGGCGGGCGCCACATACAACCGGCTGGTATGGGCGCGTCCGGACGGCAGCTACGAGACCTATGACAAGCGACACCTGTTCCGCATGGCGGGCGAGCACCGGCATGTCGCCGCGGGGGCGCGCAAGCTCATCGTCGAGCTGCACGGCTGGCGGATCTGCCCGCTGGTGTGCTACGACCTGCGCTTTCCTGTTTGGAGTCGCAATCGCATCGGCACGGCCGAGGAGTACGATATCCTGTTGTACGTGGCGAACTGGCCGGCGCCACGGCGCCGCGCCTGGAAGACCTTGCTCGAGGCGCGCGCCATCGAGAACCTGTGCTATTGCGCGGGCGTCAACCGCGTCGGCAGCGACGCCCGGGACAACGAGTATGCCGGCGACAGCGCGGTGCACGATTGGCTCGGAAACCTGCTGACCGAGCCGGTCACGGGCGAGGCGATGATCACGGCGGTGCTCGAGCGTGCGCCCCTGGAGGCATACCGGGCAAGGTTTCCGGCACACCTGGATGCCGACGTTTTTCGGATCGAGTCATGAAGCCCAGCACCCGCGTCAATCATCCTCCCGAAGTGCACGTGCCGGCGGACAACCGTCCGCTGGTCGCACCGGTCTACCAGTCCGTCAAATTCACTTTCGGCAGCATCGGCGAGACGGAGCGTCACGGGCGCGGCGAGCGCGAGGGGTTCTATTACTCGCGCATTTCCAATCCCACCTTGCGTCAGCTCGAGCTCACCTTGGCACAGCTGCAAGGCCGCGAAGACTGCCTGCTGACGGCCTCGGGTGTCGCGGCCGTCAACCTTGCGCTGCTGGCCTTGTGCAAACAGGACGATCACGTCGTGCTGTTCGCGGAGATGTACCAGCCGACGCGCTACATGGTGCGCCGCCTGCTTGCGCGTTACGGCGTGCGCCACACCATGCTGTCGATCGCGGACACCGACGCGATCGAACGCACGCTCGAGACCACGCCGACGCGCCTGGTGATCTTCGAGACACCGAGCAACCCGATGCTCAAGATCGCCGATTTGGAGCGCATCACCGCTGCGGCCCGCGCGCACCGGGCCTTGACGGTGCTGGACAACACCTTTGCCGGCTTTCACAACCACGGCCAGTTCGACATCGACGTGTTCGTCCACAGCCTGACCAAGTACGCCTCGGGCCACGGCGACGTGATGGGTGGAGCCATCATCGCCAATCGCGCCACGTTGAACGCGATGCGGCCGGACCTGATCGTCACCGGCGCCACGCTCGATCCGCACGCGGCCTTTCTCGTGCAACGTGGCATGAAGACCTATTTCCTGCGCTACGAGCGTCAATGCGAGAACGCCCTGGCGGTGGCGCGGTTCCTGGAGGCGCATCCCAAGGTCGAGTCGGTGTGTTATCCGGGGCTGCCGTCTCATCCGCAGCACGCGCTGGCGCGACGCCAGATGCACGATTTCGGCTCGGTCGTGACCTTCTCGATCCGCGGCGACCGCGCCACGGCGAGAACGTTCACCGAGGCGCTTCGGCTGTTCGCCATCTCGGCCAGCCTCGGCTCGACCGAGTCGCTGGTCCAGCCTGGACAGATCATGCGTCCGCGTGACCTCAACGAAGCCGAACGCGAATGGGCCGGCATCGCCGATACCACGGTGCGCTTGTCCATCGGCATCGAGGATGCCGCCGATCTCATTGCGGACCTCGAGCAGGCGCTGGCCCGCTGCCCGTAGGCAGCGTCGGCCAGCCTATCTGCGGAACAGCCAGAGGATCACCGAGAGCACCACGCTCACGATGATCATGGTGGTCACGGGAAAAAAGAACTTGAAGCCCGGGCGATCGATGACGATGTCCCCGGGGAGCCGCCCGAGGGGGAGCTTGGAGAGCCACGGCCAGGCAAGCCCGACCAGGATGACGA
>QGUO01000162.1 GCA_003242495.1 Pseudomonadota bacterium
AGGGAGAACAGGTCGACGTCGAAGCGGCCGGGATCGACGCGTCTGCCGGCGTCTTCGTAGCGCTGGAAGTCCAGGCGCGCCGTCCAATGCTTACCGAATGCAAGCTGCGTCCCGGCGCCCCATACCAGACCGTCCGCCCCGTACGTCGTGGAGCCGCCGCCCATGATGTTCGGTCCCTCGATAAACAAATCATTCTTGCTGTCGAGGAAGTAGGCGCCCGCGCGCACGTAGAGGTCCCAGGCCTCGGTCAGCGGCAGAATACCCAGCAGCGAGAACGTGGGCCCACGCGTGGCGAGCGTCACGCGTTGCCGGGCCGACGCGGACTCGTCGAGCAGCACCTCGGACGTGGCTTCGAGTTCGCCGAGATCGACGTAGGCCAGCTCCGCCGCGACATAATCCGTGATGCGATAGCCTACCAAGGCGCCCCAGGCGGTTTCGTGGCCATCCGCCACTTCGGGGGCAGGAATGACAACGACCGATCTAGGTGGATCAAAGAGTCCCGGTAGCAGGTCACGCAGTCGCGAGAGAAATCCGCTGGTAGGCGGTACCACCGGACCTGGTAATTCCGAGACAACAGGCGGCGTTCTGTTGAACTCGTAGTCCGCGCGCCCGCCGATCACTCCGAAATAGAATCCCCGCTCGGCCGCCGACACCTCGACCGCCAGCGCGCAGGCGCAAACCGCCAGCACCCATCGTGCAAGCATCCTCCCTCCTCCCTTATTGCTGACTGAGGTTCCTTCGCTTCTTATGTAACGTTTCTCAGGAACGTCTCAGGCGGCCGCCGACTCGACGACAGCGGGTTCGAGTATATCGCCTACCGGGTGCTTGAACTCGGTCTTGGCGAATTGGATGCGCTCGCTCGGGCTCGCCGCAAAATCGGCGCGGCGCTCGCAGATCTGCAATCGGCGCAGCAATCCTTGTCGGTTCGCGATCTGGATGGCGAGTCCCGGGCGCGCGTTCAGCTCGAGCACCATGGGACCGTGATCGCGATCTAGGACGATGTCGACGCCGATGTAGCCGAGCCCGGTGAGCTCGTAACAGCGGGCGGAAATGTCGAGGATGGTATCCCAACCGGGAATCTCCACCCCCGCGATGGCATGCGTGGTGTCCGGATGCTGAGTGATCACATCGTGGCCCATCACGCCATCCAGCGTGACGCCCGTGGCCAGGTCGATGCCCGCACCGACCGCCCCCTGGTGCAGGTTGGCCTTGCCCTGGGAGATACGTGTCGGCAAGCGCACCATCGCCATGACCGGAAAGCCGCGGAACACGATCACGCGGATATCGGGCACGCCCTGATAGCTGATGCGCTCGAACAGCGGCGAGAACTGCACCATGTATTCCACGATGACGGTGTCGGGCACCCCGCCCAGACTGAACTGCCCGTTGATGGCGTTCGACAGATGGTGCGCCAGGACCTCCTCGCTGATCAGGTTGCCGCTGACGGTACGGTAGTGCGCGCCGCTGCGTCCGGCCACGACCACGATGCCCTCGCCCGCCTTGCCGTGCGCGGGCTTGATGACGAACTGCGGGTGGTCCTTGACCATGGCCGGCAAGCGGCGGATGTCGTGTTGTGCCTCCAGCACACCATAGAGCGGCGGCACGGAAATGCCGGCTGCGATCGCCAGGCGCTTGGTCTTGAGCTTGTCGTCGACCAGCGGGTACAGGCGCCGTGGATTGAAGCGCAGTATGTAATCGCCGTTGCGCCTGTTCAGGCCCAGCACGCCAAGACGGCTGAGCGCGCGATACCTGCCGAGCATCAGCCCGCGCTCTCCGTCGCCGCGAGCGCCCTGAACCGGCGCAGCTCGAGCAGACGGTACCCGGTGTACCGCCCGGTGAGCAGCGTGGCCGCAAGGACCACGAGCAGCAACTCGGGGAACACGAAGGTGAGGTGCTGAAGCTGGCCGATGCCCATGACCAGGTAGGCGACCGCCGCCACGATGAGGCTGCCGATACCCTCCTGCAGCGCCTCGGAGGCGCCCCGCTCCTCCCATACGATGGACATGCGCTCGATGGTCATCGCGATGATCACCATCGGGAACAGCGCGATCGACAGTCCCGACTGCAGTCCGAGCCGCTCGCTCAGGATGCTGATGGCGACCATGAGCAGCACCACCAGGGTGAGCACGCAGGTGAGTCTCGGCACCAGCAACAGGCGCAGCTTCTCGAGATAGAACCGCAGCAGCAACCCGAGCGCCACGATGATGGTGAACAGCGCAATGCCCCACAGCAGGCGCGTTTCGCGAAACGCGATGGCCACCAGCACCGGCATGAAGGTGCCGAAGGTCTTGATGCCGACGAAGTTGCGCAACAGCATGATGACCAGCGCACCCACCGGGATCATGAGCAGCACGCCGTAGACGGCCTGGGTGGCGATGGGCAGCGAGAACAGCGAGAACTCCATGGCGTGCGAGCCGGCGCGCTCCGCGCGTCGCTCCGCCACGATCATCGAGTCGAGCAGGTTCTGCCGCACGGCCAGGGTGACGTTCAGATTGCCGCCGCCCTCGATCTCGGCGATCGGCTCATCGCCACGCCACCAGATCAGGAAGTCGGGCGGCAGCCCCTGCACCAGCGTGGTCGGGTTGAAGTACAGCCATTCGACGCCGTCATGCACTTCGAGCAGCGGCTCGGACTGCACCGCCCCGCCGTAGCCACGCAGCGAGACGCCGTGCGCCACCCGTGCCGGCACCTGGGCGGCGGCGAGGAAGATGGTGGCGAGCTGCGCGCGCTCCTCGGGCGTGCTGCCGCGCCTCAGGAACGGGCGGATGTACTGGTCAGCCTCGCCCTGATTGATGCGCCGGAGCAGTTCCGACGTGAAGCTTGCCGTATCCGCCGACTGACGCCGCACGTCGGCAATCAGGCCTTCCACGGCCACACGAGACGCCTCATCGAGCACCGGCGGCTCGGGAAACGGCGGGGTCGTATCCTCGGCCTGACGGCCCGGGTCGCGATACACCAGCGCACGGTAGTACACGGTCTGCTGACCGCGCGCCTGGCGCACGGCCCATTGGGCTTCCCGTCCCGAGGGCACCGGCCGGGTGGTCAGCCCGAAGCCGCGTGAAATGAAGTTCTCATCGAGCAGCGCGAAGCCGGGCGTCAGGCTCGGAATCCGCAGCGTCGCCTTGACCGCTGCCGGCCCCGGATCGAACGAGACCGCCGCCTCGATGGTCCAGACCTCGGTCTCCTGGCGCGGCGCGGTCGGGAACCCCAAAACCTGCGCCTTGTAGTAGAACAGTCCCAGGCCGAGCATGGCCAGGACCGCCGACAGGATGTAGACGTGCCGATTGTTCATTGAGACCAGGATACCGGCGTGCCGATGCGCCACCGCTGCGATCGGAGATCGAGGCAGTTTGTCTGGGCAGGTCACGCGCCGGATTGTGCAGAGGGCGCCAAGCCTAGCGGGTTTGAGCCCCGTGCTCAAACAGAGTTCATCCCACGACGGCGCGCGCCGCGTCGCGCCGCGCCAGCAGGCGCTCAGGCCAGCAATGCCCGGCTGTCCCGCGGATCGATCTCGACGAGCAGATCGATCCCGGCGGCCGCGAAACGCGCCGCGGCCGCCACACCGCTCGCATCATTGCGGGTCGCGAGCTGCCATTGGGCGTGCTCGACCAGCAGCGCCAGCGCCAACGAACGACCGATGCTCAGCGCGACACGCCGCGCATCGGCCTGGCGGCGCGCCCCTCCGGGCGTGGCGTCCGCCCATCTCATGACGCGTTCCAGGGTCGCACGGGCGCGCTCATGCAGCTCGGCCAGGCGGCGGTCCGTCAGCCCAGCGGCGCATCCTGCGAGCCGTGCGACCAAGGCCTGCATGCCCGCTTGCAGGTCGCTGCGCAACAGCGCGTCGAGCGCCAGGACGTTGGTGGTTCCCTCCCAGATCGGCAGTACGTGAGTATCCCGCAGGATGACCGGCAAACCCGTGTCTTCAACATAACCTGCCCCGCCGAACGCCTCGATGGCCTCGCTGACGGTCGCCACTGCCTGGCGCGCGGTGAGTAGCTTGACGATCGGAGTCAGCAGCCTGAGCAGCGCGCGCTGCGTCTCGTCGAGCTCACCCGCTTCCTTGCGACCCAGCAATTCCACGAGCTCGAACGCCAGCAGGAAGGCGGCACGTGTTTCGGCTTCCATGCCGGCCAGCGTATCGGCATGCAGGGGCAGGGCCTCGAGCGCATGACCGAAGGCTCGGCGCTCGCGCGCGTACGACCGGGCGAGCATCGCCGCGCGACGCATGAACGCCACCGAGGTCACGCTGTTCCACGTGCGCGTGATCACCAGCATGGGCTCGATGTTGCGCGTGCCGTTGCGCGGCTCGCCCACGAGCCATGCCGGCGTGCCCTCGAGCGACAGTTCCGCGGTGGGCACCTTGCGCGTACCGAGCTTGTCCTTGAGTCGCTCGACCCGAATGCCATTGAGGCGCCCGTGCGCATCGAAGGTCTCGACATAGAACATCGCCAGCCCGGCGCCGCCCGGCGGATTGCCCGTGGGCCGCGCCAGCGTGAGCGCCATTTGCGCGGTCACCGCGGAGGTGAACCACTTTTTGCCATACAGGCGCCACTGGCCGTCGTCATCGCATTCCGCGCGGGTCTGGGATGCGCCCACGTCCGAGCCGCCGGTCGTCTCGGTCATCCACTGGCCGCTGGTCCACGCCTGCGCCGGCTCGCGGCTGGTCAAGCGCGGCAATGCGCGCGCAGTCAGTCGCGCATCGCCGGCCGCGCTCAGCGTCGCGGCCGCACCATCGCTCATCGCAAGCGGACAGGTGTAAAGATCCGAGGAGGGATGGAACAGGTAGACGGCGGCAAATTGATGAATCCGCGAGTAACGGCCATGGCGACGCTCGTACGGGATGGCCACCAGGCCTTCGCGCGCGGCGAGCGGCGCGACCCTCTGCCACAGCGGGCTGACCTCGATGCGATCGATGCGATTGCCCCAGGCATCCCACTGCACCAGCCGTGGCTCATTCAGGCGGTCGCGCAGCTGCAGGTCGTACAGTTCGCCGCCGGCCAGCGCCCCGAGCCGCTCCAGGGAAGGCTCGATCTCGTGCAGCACATCGGCGGGCAGCTTGCGTGCCAGCCAGTCGCGCAGGAAGGCGTCGTCGCGGTAGGTGTTGCCGAGGCGCGGCGACGATTGCGTGAAAGGCGTGTCCAAGGCGCACCTCCGAGGGCGTTGCACGAGGCCCGGGCACCTGCCCCGCCCGGCTCACATCAGAAGCGTTTTCGGCGGCGCAAAGGTCCTTGGTTGTCGCGACACGCCCGGGCGACCCGGCAGCCGGCGCACGTGCACGGCCCATGCCCGGCCCGTCCTGACGCTGCACCCGGCGCGGGTCCCTCAGCGCACTTCTTCGCACCCGCCGGCGATGCCGTTGGGCGACAGCAGCACCTGCCAGAGCTGCAGACGTCGTGCGCGAAACCCCGCGGCCGACGACAGCAACCAGAATTCCCACATCCGCCGGAAACGCTCACCGTACCGCTGCGCGAGCTCGGGCCACGCGGCGCGAAACCGCCCGTGCCATTCCAGCAGCGTGCGGTCGTAGTACGGCCCGAAGGCATGCCAGTCCTCCACGACGAACAGTCCCTCCACGGCCGAGGCGATTTGCGCCATGGACGGCAACATGGAGTTCGGGAAGATGTAACGCTCGATCCACGGGTCGGTGGTTTCCAGGGACACGTTGCTGCCGATGGTATGCAGCAGGAACAGCCCGTCCTCGGCAAGCAGACGCCGCGCGGTCTCGAAGTACACCCGGTAGTTACGAAAGCCGACGTGCTCGAACATGCCGAGCGAATAGATCCGGTCGAAGCGACCGTCGAGACTGCGGTAATCCTGCAGCAGAATCCGCACGGGCAGCCCCTTGCAGCGCTCCTCGGCGGCAGCGGCCTGATTGCGCGAGACCGTCACACCCGTCACGCTCACGCCGTAGCGTTCGGCGGCGAACTGTGCCGCGCCGCCCCAGCCGCAGCCGATATCGAGCACCTGCATGCCGGGCTCCAGCCCGAGCTTGCGACAGACCAGGTCGAGCTTGGCTTCCTGCGCGGCGTCCAGGGAGTCCGCGTTGCGCCAGTAGGCGCAGCTGTAGATCATGCGCGGGTCCAGCATGCGCTGGTACAGATCGTCGCCGATGTCATAGTGCTGCTCGCCCACCTTGAACGAGCGCCGCGGGGTCTGCGGATTGAACACCCGCGCCATGAGTCCCGCCCAGAAGACCCGCAGCCCGGGCAGCCGGCGATCGATACCGGCACGAAATACGCGGTACAGCATCTCGTCGAGACGCTCGCATTCCCACTGCCCGTCCATGTAAGCCTCGCCGACTCCGAGGCTGCCGGCCGAGAGCACGCGGCGATAGAAGTCGGCATCGTTGACACGGACATCCCAGGGGCGGTTGCCGTCGAGGGAGACGTCGGTGCCGCTCAGCAGCGATTCGATGGCAGCACGATAGCTCGAAGACATGGCGTGCGCTCTGACGAATGACTCTCACCGAAAGCCTTGCGCTGCGCCTCGGTGTTTGTCAAGCGTCCACCGTTCTTGCCAGCCCGCCACCGTTCACGCCGGGTAAGGGCCGCGACCTTCACGCGACCGCATGCAACGCTGCCTGATCAGGGGGACACGTGCCAGGCGCCTTGGCCATATGTGACTGCACGGGGCGACGTGTAACGCTACGCGCGGATCGGGCACATGCCCGGCTCCTTTGGCAATGCGTGATTACCCGGCTCACCCGCGCAGGCGCGTCAGGTCGTTGACGGACTTGATGGCACCCAGTGTCTCGGCGTCGCGCAGCATGGTGCTCGCAGGCTACCGGGACGAAGTCCTGCGAAGCCGGTGCGCTGCGGGTCCCATGGGGGCGACGCGCCGCTGCACGGGGCGCTGACAGGCAAGGGTGTGCCGTCGCGAGCGATGCCATGATCCGGGGCGTGGCAGAGCCGCTCAGTTCGCCGGGAATGGGCGCTGCGCAAAGCACCTCACGCGTCAGCGGCCCGGCGGTGGCCGAGCTGCGCACCCGTGGCGTCGGCCCAGCGTCAGGCGAACCTGTCCAGCTCGACCGACTTCACCACGCGCGGCAACTCGCCGGCCGTGCCCATAGCGCGTCCCATGAGCGCACGTTTCGCAGGCCGGCTGGCATCGACGAGCGTAAAGCCGGTGCGCCGGATCCAGCCCAGCGGTGCACGCGTCGTGCTGAACAGCCGGTTGATACCGTCGATGAGGCCGAGCGCCAGAAGGTTCTCGCTCTTGCGCCAGCGTTCATAGCGGCGCAGCACGGGCAACTCGGCGAGCGCTTCGACCCGGGCGCCTGCGCGGCGCGCGTCGACCAGGGTTTCGACCAACGCCGCGCAATCGAGAAAGCCCAGGTTCACGCCCTGCCCGGCCAGCGGGTGCATGGCGTGTGCCGCATCGCCGACGAGCGCGAAACGCTCCTTGACGTAGCTGCGCGCATGCGCGAGACGCAGCGGAAACCGCCCGCGCGGACCGTCCGGCGTGACCTCGCCGAGCACGCCGTCGATGGCCTGCGCGAGCGCCTCGCCGAGCTGCGTCGCCGAACACTCGACGAGCTCCAGCGCATGCTCCGGGCGTGTGCTCCACACGATGGAGCTGCGCCCATCGGCCAGCG
>QGUO01000721.1 GCA_003242495.1 Pseudomonadota bacterium
ATTTTTGCGTACGTTTGAAACCACACCCTCAGCAACCGATCTGCGAGAGCCAGCAGGAACAGGCGTTTCCGCGGATTTTTCCCCTCCAGCCCTTTCCTTCCTGAATCGGTGCCGCGCAAATGCATGCGCACCTTCGTATCGTAGCGGCCTTCCCAAATCAAAAACAAAAGCCACGCCGTCAACGGTTGAACATCCACTTCCGCCCCTTCGTTTTCCAAAAATTTTTGCAGGCGGTAATTGCCGTCCCCTTCCGTCGTCATCGCCCAAAATTCGCCGATGATGCTCACTTTCGGCTTGACGATGCTGCGATCCACCTTGACCTTTTCCAGTTCTTTGCGGCAGCGGTACAAAGCCCTGATGATGGAAGTCCTGTTGACAAAAGCGTCGTACACATAGCGTTGGCATTTGTCGAGAGCCCGATCCGCCGCCCCCGGTTCCGCTTCATACGGCCGGAGCCGGTACCCGATGGCGTTGAGAATGTCTCCGATTAAAACGGCTTTAATCAGCGCGGCAAAAAAGGGCGGATTGAATTCAATCGCCGAATCATGGCCGGCCGCCTGCTTCAGTCCGCTTTGCTGCTGAAAAAGATAGACGCGGAAACCGTCAAAACCGGCATCCCTGAGAGCTTTGCGGTATTCGGTCGCATACATACCGAAGCGGCACGGCCCGCAAGATCCGCTTGTCACAAAAATATAATGGTTGATGATTTCTTCAACGGACTTGCCTTCCACATCGCGCAGATACATGAGATATTTAATCAAATTCCCCACCGTAAAATAGGTCGGGTTGCACTGGCCCCTGTTCCCGTACTCCTTGCCGATGCGGAGCGATTCCAAATCCGGGCAGTCAAGGCGGCGGATTTTGTAACCCAGTCCTTTTAAGGCTCCCTCAATGAAATAGTCATGGGCCAACGTCAATCCCCCGAAAAGAATCGTCGTCGTTTCCCGCTCATGGGCGGGAAACTGATGTGGGGCCGGGTCATACCAGTGTTCCTTTTTTTCTTGCCAATCGGCCGTCGTTTTCTTTGTAGTCCCTTCTTTTCCATTCAAGGAACATGTTTCTGTTCCGGTGTGAAACCGTCCCGTTTCCGTTCCGGGAACGCCTCCGGACGGCCCGGACCTTTGCTTCATACCTTGTCCCTCGTTTGTTGTCATCTTTTACGCAACTCCTTTCCTGACTGGATGGCGGTGCATGATTTCCCGCTGTCGTTTTTGTGGCGCAATGGCTGTTTTTACTCCGAAATCGCTTTTTTCCTCGCAAATCCTTCGCTCCCGCCCTGAACGTCTTCTCTTGTCATGCCGTCTTTTGTGGCACCTTCCGTCTTGCGGCTCTTTTCAAAACGGCGCGCCAGCTTCTCCCGGCCGCGGGCCAAATCCTCCAAGCGTTCTTTATGGAGCTCAAGGCTGTGGGCATATGTTTTGACGCGAATCTTGATCGACCCGCCCGGCTTGTTGGCATCCAAATCATGCAGAGCCGAATACGGCGTCCCCGCCGCGGAAATGATCGAATCAATCAAACCGTACGCCGGCGCATCATGGCCGCATTTAAAACTGGACAAATCGAGAACGGCCACATGGGGATGGCGCGCGGCAAACTTGGCCGCCCATACTTTTTGGGCGCTGTTGGCGCTGAAATTTTCCGGCCACACATCCGTGATCTCCAGAGGACTCTGAATGCGGCCGCTTTCCAAATCCTCTTTGAAAAAGCGGGCCAGCCACTCCTCGTCTTTCGGCACCGAACGGATGGAAAGAATCGGGTAACCGAGCACCTGGAACTCTTCCAAGACGGAATGGTTCAAGCCGGGGTCGGAATGGTACGGACGGCCGATCATCAAAATGGCCAGTTTATTTTCTTTTTCCACCTGCTCCAAAATCTCCCGGCCTTTTTCCTGCATCTCCATGTCAAACAGTTCCAGCGCCTTCAACCCTTGTTCAACGGCAAAATCGCTTTCGTCTTCCGTAATTCGCAGGAAATCCTTGAACGCTTCGTACAGCTGCTTTTTCAGCAGGTTCTTTTCCGTAAATGTAACGGCCGGATCCAAGTAGGTGA
>QGUO01000588.1 GCA_003242495.1 Pseudomonadota bacterium
CAGTATCGATCCGACCACTCGGGTCGTACGCTACGGCGAGCGGGCGCAGTTCGAGGTCTTTCCCTACCTTGGTCATCGAGCCGTCTCAGTGACCGGCTGCGGCGGGTCGCTCAATGGGAATGTCTACACGACCGGACCGCTGACATCGGCATGCGCCATTCATGCGGAGTTCTCGCCAAAGGACCACGCCGTCACAGCGAACTCAGGCGAAGGCGGCACGATCGCGCCTGACTTGAGCCTCGTACCGCACGGTGCGACACTGACCTTGATCGTCCGTCCTGACGACGGCTTTCGAATCCGCGATGTGGCCGGCTGCGGCGGCGAGCTAAAAGGCGACGTTTACACGACGGCGCCGATCACATCGAGCTGCACCATCAACGCGCGCTTCGATCGGTCGAGCCATGTCGCACGCGCTGTGGCCGGCCCAGGCGGCTCCATCTCCCCAAGCACACGTAACGTCTTGCACGGAGAGCGCACGAGCTTTCAGGTCATTGCGCACGACGGCTACCAGATCGCCGGTGTGACCGGTTGCGGCGGTACATCACGACAGGATCGGTGACTCGATCATGCGCGGTGACTGCCAGTTTCGTGCGCCGGTCGTATGTGGTCAGCGCACACGCAGGCGTCGGCGGCAGAGTCGAGCCGAGCTTTGTGGAAGTGGAACACGGGGAGCAGGCGACATTCGAGTTCATCGCCGATCCCGGATATCGCGTGACCGAGGTAAGCGGCTGCCCAGGTCATCTCGCGGATGGCACCTACACGACCGGCCACATCACGGCGGACTGCAGCGTCACGGCGACCTTTCGCATGATCCTCACCGCGCCGGAAAGCTTCACGGCCGAGCCCGGCGACCGGCAGGTCGCATTGAGCTGGGATCCCGTGAAAGGAGCCGAAGCGTACGACGTCTATCACGCGCGCGAGCCGTTCGATCCGGACAACCATTCCGTCTATGAGGGCGGCACGCTCACGTCCGGCGTGACGGATATACCGCATACCGTGAGTTTCCCGACCAATGGGCTTATAGAGGATTCACTGGGGACCTCTTCTCGAATGGCGTTTCTACGCCGTTCGGCCGGCCGGTCGGCCAGATCGGCGATCGCATTCTGATGAAGTACGACGGATCCGCGGGCACGCTGAGTGTCTACACGAAGTTGGCGGGCGAGGAGACCTGGACCTTCGAGGGCGAGCGCGTTGCGTTTACCGACATCAATGTGCCGGAAGGCATGGCGATACGGCCGATGTTGTCCGTAGCGTGTGTTGGTGTCTGCACGGTCAAGTTCGTTCCGCCCGGACCCGATGCGCCGTGATGCGTCTCGGTAAAAGAGCCCTGAGTCGTGATTCTTGGTACTCGGAGCAGTGATCTGGATGCCGGGCGCTGGCCTCCTCCGGTAGGACTTTGAGTGGTCGCGGCCAGTGAGGGGTTGGCTGCCTCCCTTGTATGAGGATAGCCTCGGCGCTCATGTCGAGCGTCGCCTCCTGATCCTGAGAGCGGGTCATTTGTCGCCAATCATCATTCAGCGCCTTACACCCGAACTCATCGAGCCGGCAGCGCGGCTGCTGGCCGGCAGCATGCGCGACAACCCGCTGCACCTGCGAGTATTCGGCGATGATGAAGACCGGCTCGTGCGATTGCTGAGGCCTGCCTTCGCCCGCTTATTGCAACGGCAGCTTGGCGTCGGGCTTGTGCTGGGCGCTTTCGACGGCCCGACCTTGGCAGGCGTGGCTGCCATGGTCCCGCCCGGCCATTGCCAACCTCCGCTGCAGGAAAAGCTATGCATGCTCGCGATCCTGGGCCGCGTGGGCCTGCTGCCACGACTGCCGGACATTCATCGGTGGCTGCGAACCTGGGCCCGCCAGGATCCGGCTGTCGATCATTGGCACCTCGGACCAGCGGCCGTCGAGCGCGGACGCCAAGGGGAGGGGATCGGCACCGCCCTGATGAAAGCGATCTGCGCTGAGCTGGATCGGCGACAGGCCATCGGCTATTTGGAGACGGATAAGCCGAGGAACGTCTCCCTGTATCGGCGGGGGGGCTTGGGGGGGGGG
>QGUO01000163.1 GCA_003242495.1 Pseudomonadota bacterium
GTGGATGCAGTGCGCGCTCATCGCCCTCGCCGGCGCCTTTTTGTTGCTCTTCCTGCTCATGCCGCTCGTCGCGGTATTCGCGGAGGCCTTGCGTGGCGGGATCGACACTTACTTGAAGGCGCTCGTGGAACCGGACACGCTCGCAGCGGTGAGACTTACGCTCCTGACGGCAGCGATCGCCGTGCCACTGAACCTGGTCTTCGGCGTGACCGCGGCGTGGTGTATCGCCAAGTATGATTTCAAGGGCAAGAGTCTTCTCATTTCACTCATCGATCTGCCGTTCTCCGTCTCGCCGGTCGTGGCGGGCCTGATCTATGTGCTGCTGTTCGGACAGCAGGGTTGGCTCGGGCCATGGTTGCTGGAGCACGATGTCAAGATCATTTTCGCGGTGCCCGGCATCGTCTTGGCGACGGTTTTCGTCACGTTCCCGTTCGTGGCGCGCGAGCTGATTCCGCTGATGCAGAACCAGGGGACCGACGACGAACAGGCCGCATTGTCATTGGGCGCCACCGGCTGGCAGACCTTCTGGCGCGTGACCCTGCCGAACATCAAGTGGGGCTTGCTCTACGGCGTGTTGCTGTGCAACGCGCGGGCCTTCGGCGAATTCGGCGCCGTCAGCGTGGTGTCGGGCCACATCCGTGGCCAGACCAACACCATGCCGCTGCAGGTCGAGATTCTCTATAACGAGTACTCCTTTGCCGCAGCGTTTGCCGTCGCCTCGCTGCTGGCTGGGCTCGCCCTCGTCACCTTGGCAGCAAAGTCCTTCCTCGAATGGCGCTACGGCGACGAGCTCGCTGCCGGCCAGCGTCACTGATACGGCTTCCTCAAGAAAATTCGGACTGCCCATGGATATTCACGTTCGCAAGGTTCATAAGCATTTCGGCAGCTTCAAAGCGCTCGACGGCGTCGATCTCGACATCGGCAGCGGCGAGCTGATCGCGTTGCTCGGCCCCTCCGGTTCCGGTAAGACCACGCTGCTGCGTGTGATCGCGGGCCTGGAGTTCGCCGATCAGGGGGCCATTCTCTTCGGCGGGAAGGACATGGCACGCGTGCCCGTGCGTGAGCGCGGGGTGGGCTTCGTCTTCCAGCACTATGCGCTGTTCAAGCACATGAAGGTGATCGACAACGTCTCCTTCGGCCTCAGGGTGCGCAAGCATCGCCCAGACAAGCAGGCCATCCGCCGGCGGGCGCTGGAGCTGCTGGATCTGGTGCAGCTCACGGGCCTCGAGAATCGCTACCCTGCTCAGCTCTCGGGCGGCCAACGCCAGCGTGTCGCACTGGCGCGCGCGCTGGCCGTGGAGCCCAGGGTGCTGCTGCTCGACGAGCCTTTCGGTGCGCTGGACGCCAAGGTGCGCAAGGATCTGCGACGCTGGCTGCGCCAGCTTCACAAGGAACTGCACATCACCACCATCTTCGTCACTCACGATCAGGAAGAGGCCATGGAGGTGGCCGACCGCATCGTCGTCATGGACGGGGGCAAGGTGGCGCAGGTGGGCACGGTGGACGCCCTGTATGAACAGCCTGTCTCACCGTTCGTCTTCGAGTTTCTGGGGAGCGCCAACGTGTTGCCCGTACAGGCGCGCGGCGGGGAAATTTTCCTGTTGGAGGATACCTCGACGCCGCTGGCCACGGCTGCCGGTCATTCGGATGGCATGCTGACGCTCTACGTGCGTCCCGGGGACCTGCGCATCGCGCCTGATGATCGGCCGGGACTCGAGGTGGTGGTCGATTCGGTGCAGCGCACCGGGCTCCTGGTGCGGGCCGACGTTCGTACCGTGACTGGCAATGCACCGTTGCAGGTGGAACTGCCGCATCTGCATCACGACGTGAAGACGTTCGTGTCCGGAGCCAGATTGCGCCTGCGTCTGCTGCAGTTCAGCCTTTACCCGCAGGATTCTCCGCGGGAGACGCAGACGGCCGGCGGGCACGAACTGGCGAGGGCGCAAGCCGCTCACGCCACGTACCGTCCGAGCCGTGTCGGCGAGCAGCGCTGAGACAAGCGTGACCATCGGTGCCGAGGAGCCGGATCGAACGGGTGGCCACGCTCAGGTGAGAAGAATGGACACCCAGGTGGCTGCGTCGGCGCGCGTCGTTGCGCGAGGGTCTTGGACGGCGGGCTGGCCCGGTGTGTGGCCGAGCCCGACAGCTCGAGGTCGGGCATTCAACCTGCGATGTTGACGCACCCTTCGCAGGTCGGCACCCTGATGACCGATGAGCACCATGAAGAACACGGCCGCCGAGCACGTCCCGTCGGCGGCACGCCCTGGGCTGCGCAATGACGAGATGGGTGTCGGCGAAGCCGCCTGCGCGCTCGATCTCGGCGCCGCAAGGCCGCCGTTGGTCCCGTTCGGGCATCGGGGAGTGAGAGTGCAGAAGATCGCGCCGCGGGTCGGCGCAATGGGGCACGACATGGCACGCACGGATGGCTGGGACGAGCCGCCGGGCGGGCGCTCCGTCACCGTCGCGTCGCTCAGGCAGTGCATGGCGACCTTCATGTCGGTCGGCTTCAAGGTCATCGGTCAAAGCGCCTGATCCACCAGGCAGCAGGACGGCACACGTGGATTCGCATGGCGCCGCTCAGCGGCCGACAGAAGGCGACGTCCCGGGCGCTGGCGGGATGCCGCCGGGCAAGCCCGACGAGTCATCCCGAAGGACAGTGCATGCCGCACGTTCGGGCGCCTATGCGTGGATCGTGCTGGCGCTGTTGTGGCTGGTCTATGTCCTGAATTTTCTCGATCGACAGTTGTTGTCGATCCTGGCAAAGCCAATCCAGGACGAGCTGGGCCTCAGTGACGGCCAGCTCGGGCGCCTGAGCGGACTGTATTTCGCGCTGTTCTACTGCATTCTCGGCGTTCCAGTCGCCTGGCTGGCCGATCGCACCAACCGCGTCCGTATCCTGGCCGCGGCGTGCGCCCTATGGAGTGCCGCCACGGTCGCGTGCGGGATGGCCCGGAACTACGGGCAGCTCGCCATTGCCCGCATGAGCGTTGGCGTCGGCGAGGCAGGCGGTGTGCCGCCTTCGTATTCGATCATCTCGGACTATTTCCCTGCCTCTCGGCGCGGGACGGCATTGGGACTGTTCAATCTCGGTCCGCCCATCGGCCAGGCATTGGGTGTGGCGTTCGGCGCGAAGATCGCCGCGGCCTACGACTGGCGCCTGGCGTTCGTCGTGCTCGGCCTTGCGGGGCTCGTGGCCGCGGCAGCCGTGTGGGGCGTGATCCGGGAACCGCGCCGCGGCGCCACGGACGCGCCCGTCGCGACGGAAGCGCCGCCAGCGGCGCAGGCGCGTGTGAGCTTCTGGTCGACGCTGTGGACGTTCGCGAGGCGGCCGACGCTGACGCTCGTTGCGCTCGCAGCGGGCGCCACCCAGTTCGTGACGTATGGGACCATGGCGTTCACGACTCTGTTCCTGATGCGCGAGAAGTCGATGACGCTCGACCAGATCGCGGTCTGGTACGCGCTGCTGATTGCGATATGTGTCAGTGGGGGCATCTTCCTGTCGGGGAGGCTGATCGACCGTTTCGCCCGGCGCACGCCGCGGGTGTACGGGTACCTTCCGGGTACTGCGCTCGCCGTGTCGGTGCCGTTCTTCATCGGCTTCGTACAGGCGCCCACCTGGCCGGTGGCGCTCGCCTTTCTCGCGGTACCGACTTTTCTCGGCCACTTCTATCTGACGCCCGCGGTGACCCTGGTGCAGAACTCGGTGTCTGCGCGGGAGCGCACCCTGGCAGGCGCCGTGCTGCTGCTGGTGATGAACCTGATCGGTCTGGGCCTCGGGCCCACGTGGCTGGGAGCCGTCAGTGACTGGCTGCGCCCAGCCCACCCGACGAACGCCTTGCAGCTCGCCTTCTACAGCCTGATCCCCTTCTACTTGCTGGCCATCGCCCTGCATCTCGCGTTGGGGCGGCGGCTCGGTCGTGGGCGCGAGCTCCTGCCGGACCCGGTGCGCCCCGGCGGCACCGCACGCTGATCGGTCTCAAGGCTGCCTGCGGCGCTCGAAACGCGATTGGCGTTTCACCTCGTGTGGAACCTCACCAGGCCACGGCGACTTGGGCAAAGAGTGCGGCGCCTCATCACGCGGGTGGCTTGCCACCGGGGAGACGACTCTGAACGACATCGATATTGCAGACCAGCGCGTCGCCGCGGTGATCGAGGCGATCGCGTCGGGCAACGTGGCGCCCGGTGCCGGCTCGGCCGGCGCATTGGCCCTGGCGCTGGCGACGGCTTGCACGCGCAAGGCGGTCAATATCACGCTCAGGCACGATCCGCACGACGAGGCGCTGGCTCGCGCCGGGGAACGCCTCGAATGCATCGGAGCGGCCGCGTTGGCAGGTGCCGAAGAGGACGCGAGCCGCTTTGCCGAGTTCGTACGGGAGAAAGATGCGCCGACGGCGACGGCCCTGGTGCGAGCCGGCGAACGTCTCGATCGACTGGGCATTGTATTGGCGGCGCTGCTCGATGAGGTGGAGCCGCGGGTGGCCACAGCAGTCGCCGGCGATGTGAAGGCTGCGCGCGCGCTATGTGATGCGTTCGCAACGATTCAGCATCAAAACCTGGTGGAGAATCGTCAGGCGGCCGGGTCGGCCTGAACGCGGCGGGATACGAAGCTGCCGCCCTCAGGGGCAGTTCGGGGACTCGGGGTCCATGTCGGGACTCCTGTTGGAGCGCTTCCCGATACCGGTCGATTGATACGCAATCGGGAACCGGGCGACGGTCTGCCGTCGCCCGGTCTGCCGATGCTCCGTCAAGCCTGGGAGGCGGCGAGTGCCTGATCCAGATCGGCAATCAGATCGTCGGGATGCTCGATCCCCAACGACAGGCGGACCATGTCCTCGGTCACGCCCGCCTTCTGCAGCTCGTCGGCCGAAAGCTGCCGATGCGTCGTCGAAGCCGGATGCGTGGCAAGTGATTTCGCGTCGCCGATGTTCACCAGGCGCGTGAACAGCTTCAATGCGTCCTGGAATTTGGCGCCGGCCTCACGTCCGCCCTCGAGTCCGAAGGTGAGGATGCCGGACGCGCGTCCGCCAAGATATTTCTTCGCGAGCGCATGATCCGGATGATCGGGGAGGCCGGCATATTGCACCCACTTCACGCGGGGATGCTGCTGAAGGTGACGCGCCACGCGCAGCGCGTTCTCACAGGTGCGCTCCATGCGCAATGCCAGCGTCTGGATGCCCTGCAGGATCAGGAAGGCATTGAGTGGCGAAATCGCCGCGCCGGTGTTCCGCAGCGGTACGACGCGTGCCCGTCCGATATAGGCGGCCGGCCCCAAGGCCTCGGTGTACACCACGCCGTGGTAGCTGACGTCCGGCTCGTTCAGGCGACGGAAACGCTCCTTGTGGTCCGCCCAGGGGAAGCGACCGGAGTCGACGATGACGCCGCCGAGTGCCACGCCGTGACCGCCGATGTACTTCGTGAGCGAATGAACGACGATGTCTGCGCCGTGCTCGATGGGACGCACCAGGTAGGGCGTCCCCACGGTGTTGTCCACGATCAGCGGTACCCCGGCCTCGTGCGCGACGGCTGCCAGGGCGGCGATGTCGGTGATGTTGCCCAGCGGGTTGCCGATGGTCTCGGCGAACACGGCCTTGGTGCGCCCGTCGATCAGGCGGCGAAAGGAGGCTGGATCGCGGGGGTCGGCCATGCGCACCTCGATGCCGAACTGCGGCATGGTGTGCGCGAACAGATTGTAGGTTCCGCCGTAGAGCGTGCTGGCGCTCACGATGTTGTCGCCGGCCTCGGCGATCGTCAGGATCGAATACGTGACCGCAGCCTGGCCCGAGGCGAGCGCGAGCGCGCCGACACCGCCTTCGAGAGCCGCGAGCCGCTCCTCGAGCACGGCCTGCGTGGGGTTCATGATGCGGGTGTAGATGTTCCCCTGCACCTTCAGATCGAACAGGTCGGCCCCGTGCTGCGTGTCATCGAAGGCGTACGCCACCGTCTGGTAGATGGGCACTGCGGCGGCGCGAGTGGTCGGGTCGGGACGGTAGCCGGCGTGTACGAGCTGCGTCTCGAGCTTCCAGTTCGCTTCAGTCATCAGGATCCTCCGGTCGGAAACTGCCGAGTCTACCCGCGACCGGGCCCTGTGCGAAGCGCTCCCGGTGCTGCCTCGAGCACGCGTCGGGCGCAATCTGAGCGGGAATGCACGACAGCGCGCCGGCACAACCGTTCACGCCGGGTGCCAGCCGGCCTCGGCGGAGGCATTCGCTGCGGCGGGGCGGCGAGTGGCCGCCATCGGAAAAAGCGTGTCCTTCGCGTGCAGTCGCCCTGCGCGTGGAAGGACGCCGCGGCGCACGCCGGGCGTTTTCCCGGCGGCAGCCGTGGCCATCGGCTTGTCAACGCGGACCCAGCACGTGTTCCATGTCCTCGGGCGCGGGCATGCCCGACAGCAGCCGGACCACGCCGGCTTCGTCCTGGAACAGGATTCCCGGGGTGCCCTGCAAGCCGATCTCACTCATCAGGCGCTCGTGCGCATCGAGCTGGGCGCGCACGGTTTGCGGAATGCTTTCGAGCCCTGAGATGCCGCCCTGGTCGAAACGTGTTTCATTCAGCGTAAACGCCTCCGTCGGCGAGGGGGCGGCCAGGATGGCGGCCGCCTTGTTCGCACTGTCCTCCCGGATCAAGCCCACCAGAATGTGGCGCAGCTGGACCTTGCCGGATTGGACCCAGCGCCGCGACGCCTGCCAGAAGCGATGACAATAGGGGCAGTTCGGATCCATGAACGCGTACACCACGCGAGGCGCGTCGGCCGCGCCATCGGCCACCCAGGAGGTCGCTTCCAGTTGCTTCCAGAGCTTCTGCGACATGGGTTGGACCACCATTCGCTCCAGCACGGACGCGCTCACGTCTTCACCTTGCGCATCGACCAGCGTGCCGATGACGGCATGCCCACCATCGGGTGTGAGATACACCGCGATCGGCCGCCCCTGTGCAAGGGCGGCGAACCCGCGCAATCCGCCCGGTGCGGCGAACTCGCCCATGAACTCGAATCCCTGCTGTTCGAGCTGCTCGATCACTGCGGGCCGCTCCACGGTCGAAGGCTCTGCCGCCCCTGCGCCGGTAGTGGCGAGCAGGGCACTGGCGAGCACGTGAAAATACATGGTACGCATCTGCATAACGTCGGCTTCCCTCAGCCTGGATCGGCGTCCAGGTCGAAGCGTTTCAGTTTGTGTGCAAGGCTGGCCGCCGTCAGCTCGCCCATATGGCTGTCGACCAGGCGGCCGTTGCGGTCGAAGAACAGGGTGATGGGCAGGCCGCGCGCACCCAGCTCTCGCGATACCGAAGAGAACGGATCGAGCATGACATTGCGCAGCTTCAGGGATTCGTCGGCCAGGTAGCTGCGCACCTCAGTCTCGCCTTCGCCCTGGTTGACGAAGACAAAGTGCGTTTGTGTGTGCGCCGCCTGTGCGTGGGCGAGCACCGGCATTTCGCGACGACAGGGAGGACACCAGCTGGCCCAGAGATTGACGACGGTCGGCTGGCCCGTGAAGCCCGAAAGGTTTGTCGATCCGCCAT
>QGUO01000589.1 GCA_003242495.1 Pseudomonadota bacterium
GCGCAGCACACTGGCGCGCCGCAGTCGTCGCAGGCGGCGCGCATGTCGCCGGCCGTCGTGCCGGAGGGAGCGCCTGCCGAAGAGGGAAAGAGAGCGCCGCACCATGTTCCACGTCGTGCTCCATGAGCCGGAGATCCCGCCGAACACCGGCAATGTCATCCGCCTGTGCGCCAATACCGGCGCACAGCTGCATCTCATCGAGCCGCTCGGGTTCAGCCTGGACGAAAAAGCCGTACGCCGGGCGGGCATGGATTACGCCGAGCTGGCCGCGGTGCGCACCTGGCCGAGCCTGGACGCCTGCCTGGCGCAGGGCGGCATGCGACGCTGGTTCGCCGTGAGCACGCGCGGCGCGACGCGCTTCGACCGGCCGGCCTTCGAAGCCGGCGATGCGTTCGTGTTCGGCGCCGAGTCGCGCGGCCTGCCGCAAGCGGTGCTGGACGCCTGCCCGCCGGAACGGCGCCTGCGCCTGCCCATGGTGCCGGGCAATCGCAGCCTGAACCTGTCGAACGCGGCGGCGGTGATGGTGTTCGAAGCCTGGCGGCAGCTAGGCTATGCGGGTGACCGGCCCTAGCGCCGGGCACGTCACTCCGTCTCCGGCTTGAGCGCGCGGCTCATCAGCTCCCTGACGGCTTCGCGCGGCGAAGCGTGCTCGTGCACCACCCGGTACACCTGCTCGCAGATGGGCATTTCCACGCCGGTGCGCCGGGCAACCTCGCGCACGGCGCGTGCCGCCAGCACGCCTTCGACCACCTGGCCGATGGCCCGCTGCGCGGCATCGATGTGCTCGCCCCGGGCCAGCGCCAGGCCGAATCGCCGGTTGCGCGACTGGTCGTCGGTGCAGGTGAGCATGAGGTCACCGAGGCCGGCGAGCCCCATGAAGGTGTCCTTGCGGGCGCCGAGGGCCACGCCGAGCCGCGTCAGCTCGACCAGGCCACGCGCGATGAGCGCGATGCGGGTGTTGGCGCCGAAGCCCAGGCCGTCCGAGACGCCGGCGCCGATGGCCAGCACGTTCTTGACGGCGCCGCCGACTTCCACGCCGATGACGTCCGTGGAGGTATAGGCACGGAAATTCAGGTCGGAAATGCGCTGCGCCCATTCCCTGGCCACCGCCTCGTCCGTGGCCGCCACCGTCATGGCCGTGGGCAGCCCCATGCCGACCTCGCGGGCGAAGGTCGGCCCGGAGATCACCGCTCCCGGCACCTCGGTGCCGAGCACGGCGGCGACCACCTGGTGGGGCAGCAGGCCGGTGGTCAACTCGAAGCCCTTGGTCGCCCAGGCGAGCCGAGTCTGCGGCGAGCAGTGGCGCGCGACCTGCTGCAGGAGCTCGCGCAGGGCATGGCTGGGCACCGCGACGACCACCTGGCGCGCGTCCGCCAGGGCCGCGGCCAGGTCGGGCTCGACGCGCAGCGATTCGGGGAAGGGCGCCTCGGGCAGGTAGCGCCGGTTGCGGCGCTCCCGCGCAAGCTCGGCCAGATGCGCCGAATCGCGTCCCCACAACACGGTGGCCCGTGCGTTGCGCGCGAGCTGGATCGCCAGGGCCGTGCCCCACGACCCGGCGCCGAGCACGGCGCAGCAGGCGTTGGGCGCCGAGGAAGCCGCGGCGCTCATCGCGAGCTCAGCTCACCGAGGCTTCGGGCGGCTGCTGCGGCTGGTTTTGTTGTTGCTGCCGGGCCTCTTCCGCCGCGCGATTGAACAGCACCTCGAAATTGACCGGCGGCAACAGGAACGGCGGGAAGCCCCCCTTGAGCAGCAGGTCGGAGATGGTCTGCCGGGCGTAGGGCAGCAGGTAATTCGGGCAGAAAATGCCGAGCAGGCGCTGTGCCTCGGCGGGGGGAATGTTGCGGATGCCGAAGGCCCCGGCCTGTTGCAGCTCCGCGAGCCAGAGCGTCTTCTCCGCCAGCTGGGCCTCGACACGCACCGTGAGCACGACTTCCTTCAGATCCTGACCGAGGTCGTTCACCGTGGTGTTCAGGTTGAGGTTGATGGTCGGATTGCCGGCATTCGGCGCCACGCGTGGCCCGCTGGGCGCCTCGAAGG
>QGUO01000590.1 GCA_003242495.1 Pseudomonadota bacterium
ACGCTGCGGCTCTGTCGAGGAGTCGTCCGCTCACACGCTGCGGGACATGGACTGGTCTTCGGGCTTGGTGCGCTGGTCGAACGCCGCCCGTGCGCGCTCGATCTTCTCTAGATTCTGCTCGGCCCAAATCCACACGCCGCAGAACGCTGCGCCCAGGCTCAGACCGAGGTCGGTCAGGCGGTACTCCACCTTGGGCGGGACCACGGGATGGACCGTGCGCACCACCAGTCCTTCGCGCTCCATTTCCCTGAGCGTCTGGGTCAGCATTTTCTGGCTGATGCCAGGCACGAGCCGCCCCAGCTGAGTGAACCGCAGCTCGCCATGCTCGGCGAGCACGTCGAGGATGATCATGGTCCACTTGTCGGCGACGCGGGCGATGACCTCGTTGACCAGTTTCTCGACCCGAGGATCGAGGGGCTCCTGCGCGGCGAGCTTCTGCTGAATCTCGCGATGCTTGTGCAGATCGATCGACATCGCCGTGCTCCCGCTTGCGTGGTCTAAAGCAGGTCCCACCGACACTTACCACACGGTGAGTATAGAACTTTTCGGTGCCTACTTCCCATTGGTTCGTTCGGAACCTATGTTGAGGCCCCTCGGTGCCGAACGCCAGACCCCTGCGATGGGCGGCCGAGCCGCAGCGCCAGCGTGTGCCCGTCAGGTGCTACCCACGACACCAGGTTCCAGTCATGCGTGATGAACCGCAGGCCATTCTCGATCGTATTTCATCTTCCCGGCGCAGCCTGCTCGCCGCGGCAGTCATGGCGCCCGCGGTCGCCATGTTGGCCGGCAGAAGTCATGGTGCGGCGCCGGCACGTGCGTCCTCCCACACCACCACGGAGCAATCGACCATGCAAACGAGTGGCAATACGATTCTGATCACCGGCGGCGGATCGGGCATCGGCCGCGAGCTGGCCCGGCGCTTCAACGATCTCGGCAACACCGTCCTCGTGGCGGGGCGGCGTCTGAGCGCGCTCGAGGAGACGATCGGGGAACGTGAGCGCATGCATGCACTCACCGTCGACGTCGGGGACCCGCAGGACATCGAGAGCTTCGCGCAACGCGTCGTCGCCGAGTATCCCGATCTCAATGTCTTGATCAACAATGCCGGCATCATGCGCTTCGAGGATCTGCGCAGTGCGCGCGACCTGCGCGATGCGGAAGTGACCCTCATCACGAATGTGCTCGGGCCGATCCGGCTCACCAACGCGCTGATCGATCATCTCACTCGTCGGCCGAATTCCGCCATCATCAATGTCTCCTCCGGGCTGGCCTTCGTGCCGCGCACCGATGCGGCCACCTACAGCGCCAGCAAGGCGGCGATCCATTCGTACACGGTATCGTTGCGCGAACAGCTGCGGGGCAAGGTCAAGGTCATCGAGATGGTCCCACCCGGGGTGCAGACCGATCTCACACCCGGGCAGTCCACGCGTGAAGGCTACATGCCGCTCGATGCGTACATCGATGAGGTCATGACGCTGTTTCGTCAGCAGCCGACCCCCGACGAAATCCTGGTCGAGCGCGTGGGCATGCTGCGTTGGGCCGAGCGGGAAGGGCGCTTCGATCAAGTGCTCGCGGCGCTCAACGGGCGATGAGCGGCACGGGAGGCTGCGGCGCTGTCCGGTGACCACGGTCGAACTTCATGGCATGCCGGAGCGAAGTGCGAGGGCCGCGATGAACAGCGCGCTGGCCACGGTCGATGCAACCGTGCGTACGTGATTCCAGGCCGTCCAGCTCTTCAGGTAGCGCGACCAGACTTCCGTCGCCTCGACCTGCGACGGCTCGACCCGCGCCAGCGCGTGGTTGAGCGGGACGTTGCGGACCACCGTGCACAGGAACATGCCCGCCACATAGACGATTCCCCCGACGAGCATGGACAGGGCGCCCGGCGCATACCGATCGACGATCGCCAACACCACGAGCGCGGCACTGGACAGCGTGGTCCCGACGAACAGGGGCATGAACGACGAGCGCAGGATGTTTACATTGATGGCCTTCATGGCGGCGATGCCGTGCGGAGCATCGATGCGCTCGAATGC
>QGUO01000164.1 GCA_003242495.1 Pseudomonadota bacterium
CCCACGGGGTGATCACACTGAGCGAAAATGTCTGGTTCAGCTTCGGCGAGAACGAGTTCCGCGGCGACACGGTGGTGTACAACCTGCGCGAGGAGCGGGTCCAGGTGAACCCCGGCGGTCGCTCGCCCAGCCGCGTGAATATCACCATCCGGCCAGGCAGCCTCGAAGGCGATGGCGACCGCCAGCCCCCCGCGGACGAAGCGCCCGCGGCCAAGCACCACGATCCCGCCGAGGACGACGCATGAGCAGCCAGGAAGCGCCGGACCTGGAGGTCGCGGGGACGCCCGCTGCCCAGGCCGCCGAGTCGCGACTGCAAGTCTCGGGCCTGGCCAAGCGGTTTCGTTCGCGGCAGGTCGTCAAGGACTTGTCCCTCGAGGTGGCCAGCGGCGAAGTCGTCGGGTTGCTGGGCCCGAACGGCGCCGGCAAGACCACCGCCTTCTACATGATCGTCGGCCTCGTGCCGAGCGACCAGGGCCGCATCCTCCTCGACGGCCAGGACATCTCGCGCCTGCCGGTGCACCGCCGCGCCCGCCTGGGTCTGGGCTACCTGCCGCAGGAACCTTCGGTTTTCCGCAAGCTGACCGTGGAAGACAACATCCGCGCCATCCTCGAAACCCGCCGCGACCTGGACGCGGCGGGACGGCGCGAGCGGCTGACGGCGCTGCTCGAAGAGCTGCACATTGCACACATTCGTCACAGCATCGGGCAAAGCCTGTCGGGCGGAGAACGACGGCGTGTAGAGATTGCCCGGGCGCTGGCCGCCGAGCCACGCTTCATCCTGCTCGACGAGCCCTTCGCGGGCGTCGACCCGATCTCGGTCCTGGACATCCAGCGCATCATCCGGCACTTGAGCGCACGCCGCATCGGCGTACTCATTACCGACCACAACGTACGGGAAACATTGGGAATTTGCAGCCGTGCATACATCGTCAGCGGTGGCGAGGTGATCGCCGCCGGAAGTGCCGACGAGATCCTTGCCAATCAACAGGTCCGTGAGGTGTACTTGGGCCAGGATTTTCGACTTTAGCCGCTTCACCGCGCAGGTCGCACACCGCACGCACGACGCCGAATGCTCAAACCCGCCCTGCAGCTTCGCCTAGGCCAGCAGCTCACCATGACCCCGCAGCTGCAACAGGCCATCCGCCTGCTGCAGCTGCCCGTTCTCGAGCTGCAGGCACAGATCCGCGAAGCGCTCGAGACCAATGTGATGCTCGAGTCGGAGGACGAGTCCGGCAGCCTCGAGACGGCCGATGCGATGCCCGAGGCCGACTTCCCCACCACCGCAACCACGCCCGAGACGCCCGAGCCGGCGCACGACCGCGAGGTCGAGCTGATCGACGATCCGGACTGGCACGACGGGCACGTGGGCGGCTCGTCGGACACGTCCTGGTCGGGTGAGGACTTCACCCAGGACTTTTCCGATTCGCGTGGCGAGACGTTGCAGGAGCACCTGCTGTGGCAGCTGGAGATGTCGCGCCTCACCGAGCGCGAGCTGCGCATCGGCGCGGCCATCATCGACGCCATCAACGACGACGGCTACATCATCGAGCCGCTGGAGGAGATCGCCCGCAACCTGCAGCCGGAAATCGTGGCGACCGTCGAGGAGGTGCAGCAGGTCTTACGCCACGTCCAGGCCATGGACCCCGCCGGCGTCGGGGCCCGCTCGGTGAGCGAGTGCCTCGAGCTGCAATTGCGCCAGCTCGACCCCGATACGCCGGGACGCGAGACCGCGCTCGCCATCGCCGCCGGCTATCTCGACCAGGTCGCCGAGCATCAGTACGCCGTGCTGCGCCGACAGCTGCGCGTCTCGGAAGACGAGCTCGAGCACGCCCTGGCGCTGGTGCGCGCCTGCCAGCCACGTCCCGGATCGAGCGTGCACTCGGTTCCGGCCGAGTACATCGTTCCCGACGTGTTCGTCCGGCGCACCGAGCGCGGCTGGGCGGTCGAGATCAATCCGGCCAGCCTGCCCCGCATCCGCGTGAACCAAAGCTACGCCAGCCTGATCGGTCGCTCTGCCGATCACGCCATGTTGCGCACCCAGCTGCAGGAGGCACGCTGGCTGATCCGCAGCCTCGAGATCCGCAACGACACGCTGCTCAAGGTGGCCCGCTGCATCGTGCAGCGTCAATCGGCTTTCCTCGAGCACGGCGACGAATACATGCGGCCGATGATCCTCAAGGACGTCGCGGAGGCCGTGCAGATGCACGAGTCGACGATCTCGCGCGTGACCACCAACAAGTACATGCACACCCATCGCGGGGTGTTCGAGTTTCGTTATTTCTTCTCCAGCCACGTGTCGGCGAGCGACGGCACGGAGCTCTCCTCCACCGCCATACGGGCGAAGATCCGCAAGCTCATTGCGCAGGAGAACGCGGACAAGCCGCTCTCCGACAGCCGCATCGCCGATATCCTGTCACAGGAAGGCGTGCAGGTCGCGCGGCGCACGGTCGCGAAATACCGCGAAGCCCTCGGTATACCTCCCTCTAGCGAACGCAAGCGGATTCAGGTCAGATGAGCCAACCCTAGACACAGGAGGCGCCATGCAACTGAACGTCACGGGTCACCATGTCGATGTCACCTCCCCGCTCAAGAGCTACGTGGAGAAGAAGCTCGATCGCGTCGTCAGACACTCCGACCGGGTGATTGACGTGCGCTGCATCCTCACGGTGGAGAAGCTGCGCCACAAGGCCGAGGCCACCGTGCAATTGAGCGGCGCGACCGTGTACGCCGACGCCGTGGACGAAGACATGTACGCCGCCATCGACGCGCTCGCCGACAAGCTCGACCGGCGCGTGAAGAAGCACAAGGAAAAAAGCAGCGACCACCACGCGCTGGAGGTGCGCAAGAGCCAGGGCCAGTTCTAGGCCCACGAGTCCTCCTCGCGCGCGGGGCGCCGGCCCCGGAGTTCGAGTCCGGACCTGCGCGGCGAGCTAGCGCCTCGGCGCGCTGCGTCCACTCGCGAGTGCCCCCGCCCGGAGCGGGCGGGGCACCGCGACCGCCTGCTGCTCAGGGCGCCGGAGGCCATTCCTTGAGCTGCGCAAGGCGCGCCTCTCCCCGCGCAACCTCGCCCACCCCCAACCAGCCCTCTAGGCGCAACTCGCTCCGCGCTGCTAGTCTTCCCCCCATGCGGCTCATCATCGTCAGCGGTTTGTCGGGATCGGGCAAGAGCGTGGCGTTGCACATGCTCGAGGACCTGGATTACTACTGCGTGGACAATATTCCCGCGGGCCTGCTGCCCATGTTCATCTCGCACACGGTGCGCTCGCCGGAATCCACCTACGACCAGACCGCCGTGGGTGTCGACGCGCGCAACCGCCCGGCGGAAATCGCCTCCGTACCGCAACTCGTCGAGGAGCTGAAACGCAGCGGCCTGGACTGCGAGGTGCTGTTCCTGCGCGCCGACGAGGATGTGCTGCTCAAGCGCTACAGCGCGACCCGTCGCCGCCATCCCCTGAGTCGCTCGGGCCTGGGGCTCACCGAAGCCATCCAGCAGGAACGCACCCTGCTCGCGCCCGTCGCCGATGCGGCCGATCTCATCCTCGACACCACGCGCACCAGCGTCCACGAACTGCGCGAGCTCATTCGCCTGCGCGTCGCCGGGCGCAGCGCCGGGCGCATGTCCATCCTGTTCGAGTCGTTCGCCTTCCGGCACGGAGTGCCGGACGATGCGGATTTCGTGTTCGACGTGCGCAGCCTGCCGAATCCCTACTGGGAACCCGGGCTGTCGCATCTCACCGGTCGCGACCCCGACGTGGTGGCCTATCTCGAGCGGCATGCCGCCGTCGAGCGCATGTTTTCCGACATCGCCGGTTTTCTCGAGCACTGGATCCCGAACATGGCGCGCACCAATCGCAGCTATCTGACCATCGCCATTGGCTGCACCGGCGGACAGCATCGCTCGGTCTACCTGGTCGAGCGGCTGACCCGGCATTTCGCCGCCAAGTACCCCCTGGTCCACAGCCGGCACCAGGCGGTGGGCACATCGGGCGCCTGAGCGCGGCCTGCACCGCGCGCCGGGGCAGGCGCGGCGCTCATGCCGGGTGACGCTGCGCCGTGGTGGCAATCTGCACCTGAAATCTTTTAGCGCGGGCCGCGCGCCGCTACACTGCGCGCCTCTCGCGGCACGCGCACGCATGACGACCGAACCACCCGCTCCCAAGGACACTCGCCTCGCGGCGCTACGCAGCGCCCTCGAGCAGGGATCCATGCGCCATGCCCAGCGCATGATCAACTCGCTCTACCCCGGCGAGATCGCTTCGCTCATCGAATCATTGCCGCCGGCCAAGCGCGAGATCGTCTGGGAGTTCGTCGCCCCGGAGCTCGAGGGCGACGTGCTCATCGAGCTCAACGAGGATGTACGGTCGGGGCTGATCAGCGGCATGGACGCCGAGGAGCTGATCGCGGTCACCGAGGGCATGGAGGTCGACGATCTCGCCGACCTCATCGGCGATTTGCCCGAGAAGCTCAATCAGCAAGTCCTGCACTCGATGGACGCCCAGGATCGCGAGCGGCTGTCGACGGTGATGAGGTTCGAGCAGGACAGCGCCGGCGGCCTGATGAACCTCGATGCCGTCACCGTGCGCCCGGACGTGACGCTCGAGGTGGTGCTGCGCTACCTGCGTATGCGCGGCGAGCTGCCCGAGCGCACCGACCGGCTGTTCGTCGTGAACCGCCAGGACAAGTACCTGGGCAGCCTCGACATCACGCAGCTGCTCATCGCGGACGTGGAACGCACGGTGGGCGACGTCATGGAGGCGGAAAGCGAAGGCATTGCGCCGGAAACGCCCGCCCACGAAGTCGCCAAGCTGTTCGCCGAGCGCGACCTGGTCTCCGCCGCGGTGGTCGACGCGGACGGCAAGCTGCTCGGCCGCATCACCGTGGACGACGTGGTGGACGTCATCCGCGAGGAAGCCGACCACTCGGTGATGAGCATGGCCGGTCTGCACGAAGAGCTCGACATGTTCGCCAGCGTGCGCGCCAGCGCCCGCAGTCGCGCGCTGTGGCTCGGAGTGAATCTCGCCACGGCCTTCGTGGCGGCCAACGTGGTCGGGCTGTTCGAGGCCACCATCGAGAAGATCGTCGCGCTCGCCGTGCTGATGCCCATCGTCGCCAGCATGGGCGGCATTGCCGGCAGCCAGACACTGGTGCTGATCGTGCGCGGCCTGGCGCTCGGCCAGGTCGGCGACGCCAATGCGCGCTGGTTGCTGGTGAGGGAAATCGCCGTGGCCGCGCTGAACGGCGCCGTCATCGCCACGCTGGTCGGCACGGCGGCGGCTTTGTGGTTTGGCCAGTGGGCCGTCGGCGCCATCGTTTTCGCGGCGCTGATGATCAACCTGTTCGCCGCCGCCCTCGCCGGCGTGGGCGTGCCGCTGGTCATGCGCCGGCTCGGCATCGATCCGGCGCTCGGCGGCAGCGTCGTGCTCACGACCGTCACCGACGTCGTGGGCTTCGCCTCATTGCTGGGACTGGGTACGTTGTTCCTCACCTGAGGCCAGGCGCCGCCCAATGCCGGTCCCTACGGCGGCGTCCGCGGCACCGGCGCCGAGAAAGGCGAGCAGCTCGTCCTTGCGACGCATGGCATCCCCGTAGCCGAGCGAGATGAGCTCGCGCGTGTAGGTATCCTGGAACAGCAGATAGCTCATCAGCTGGCCGCCGCCCGTGTTGAGCGCGCCCATCGTGCGCAGCAATACCCGTAGCTGGCGGGGCAGCGCCGCGACGTGGTGGCGCGCGGTCTGCGCAAGGTCGCGGCTCGGCACGATCACCAGCATGTCGATGCGCTTGAGCTCGTGACCCGCGACGACGACCGGGCCGACCTGGTCGACGATCTGGTTGACCTGGGTGAGCCGCTCGAGGTCCGAATACATGCCGTCTGTGAACAGCGCGTCGAGCATATAGCCGAAGATCTGACCGAAGGTGGGAGACGCCGGCGGCACCGCCACCGGCAGGCTGGTGTCGTTACGCGTGCCAATGACCAGCAGCCGCTGCGCGCCGAGGTGGATCGCGGCACTGAACGGCGTCGCTTGGCGCATCGAGCCGTCGCCGTAATACTCCTGGCCCATCAGCACCGGCGGGAACAGGAAGGGCACGGACACGCTGGCCATGACGTGATCGAGCGTGAGCACGGCCGGCTCGCCCGCGCGCCGCATCCGGCTCCACGGGCGATGCCCCTCCTTGGACTCGTAGAAGGACACCGAGCGCGCGCTCGTGTAACCGGCCGCTGCAATGGCGAGGGCATCGAGATGCCCGGCGGCGATGGCGCGCCGAATCCCGTCGAAATCGAAGTGCTCCCTGAGGAGCTCGCGCAGCGGGGTATTGTCGAACAGTGATTTCGGGGGCGGCAGCAGCCAGCCGCCGGACAGCATGGCAAGCAGCCAATGCAGACCCGAGCGCAGCATGCTCGAAGTGTCAGTACGAAACACCTGGCTGACCCGGAAATTGCGCCACACCCGCTCGAGATTGCCGACGGCCACCCGGAACCGGTCGGCGTGCACCGCGAGCGCCGTGGCGTTCACGGCCCCGGCCGAGGTTCCGGTGATCACGGGGAAGGGATTCGAGCTGCGCGATGGCAGCAGATCGGCGATGGCCCGCAACACGCCCACCTGGTAAGCCGCCCGCGCGCCGCCGCCGGGCAGCACCAGGCCGATGCGGGCGTTGCGGACCGGAACGTTGCGATTCATGCTCAAACTGGCGGGATCCTCTTGGAATTCTCACTCGCCGCGCGCCGGGGTGGGCGTAAACCGGGCAGGAGTTTACTATGGTAGCCTCCGCGGACGACCCCGGCGCCTCCGGCTGTGGCGTCCGACCGGAAGCAACACGTCATCCGACACGTCGAACGGGAGACCGGCCATGAAACGTCTCGTGCATGCAATCTCCGCTGCGCTGTTCGCCCTCGCCTGCGTCGGCTATGCCCACGCGCAAAGCCCGCGGCCCGGCCAGCCGGCGCCGGACTTCCGGCTGCAGGACCAGGACGGCAACTGGCACGAGCTCAAGGATTACCGCGGCAAGTGGGTGGCGCTGTATTTCTATCCGAAGGACAACACCCCCGGCTGCACCACGCAGGCCTGCGAATTTCGGGACAACATCTTCGCATTCCGTGAAGCCAATGCCGTGATCCTGGGCGTGAGCGTCGACGACGTGGAGTCCCACCGCAAGTTCGCCGAGGAGCACGGCCTGCCGTTCCGCATCCTGGCAGACGCCGACAAGGCGACCGCCCGCAGTTACGGCGTGCTCAAGAAGTTCCTGGGCGTGACCGAGCTTGCCAAGCGCGACACGTTCCTGATCGATCCCGAGGGCCGCATCGCGCGGCACTATCGTGACGTGAATCCGCAGGGCCACTCGGAGATCGTGCTCGCGGACATCAAGAAGCTGCAAAAGAAGTCCACCTGAGGGCCCTCAGCGGAGGGCCTTGATCGCGCCCTCGAGCCCGGCGAGCGTGAGCGGGAACATGCGTCCGTCGAGCAGCTCGCTGATGAGGCCGATGGAGGCCGTGTACGGC
>QGUO01000591.1 GCA_003242495.1 Pseudomonadota bacterium
ATTTGATGTCGGGTGGGATCCACCGGCTGTGGAAGCGATTCACGCTGTCGCAGACCGGCTTGCGGCCCGGGCACCGGGCGCTCGACGTCGCCGGCGGCCCCGGCGACCTGGCCGCCGGCATGGCGCGACAGGTCGGCAAGGACGGCCTGGTCGTTCTCACGGACATCAATCCCGCCATGCTCGCCGAAGGCCGCGACGCGCTCACCGACCGCGGGCTCGTCGGCAACGTGCGTTACGCGATTGCCAATGCCGAGCGCCTGCCCTTCCCGGACGGCACCTTCGACTGCGTCACCATCGGCTTTGGCCTGCGCAACGTCACAGACAAGCAAGCGGCCTTACGCTCGATGTATCGCGTCCTGAAACCGGGCGGCCAGCTGCTCGTGCTGGAGTTTTCGCATCCGACCGCGCCTGGCCTGAAGCCCGTGTACGACGCGTATTCCTTCAGCGTACTGCCGCGGCTCGGCAAGCTGGTGGCCAACGACGAGGCGAGCTATCGCTACCTCGCCGAGTCCATCCGCCGCTTCCCGGATCAGCACACCCTGCTGGGGATGATGCAGGAGGCGGGGCTGGAGGGGTGTCGCTATCACAACCTGAGCGGCGGCATCGTGGCGCTGCACCGCGGGTGGAAGTACTGAATCGTCGCGCTCCGCCTTCCGATCCTATGTTGCTGACACCCTTGGAATCCGTCCTGAACCGCAACATCGCTGCTTCGTCGGCCGCGCGCGCCACCTGCAAGCGCCTCACGGGGAAAGTGCTGGCGCTGCACATGCTCGGCGCGCCCTTCGACCTGTACTTTCGCTCCGACGGCGAGCGGATGTCGCTCGCCACGAGCCACGAGGGCGCTGCGGATGCGACCCTCTCGGGCAGCCCGGTCTCATTCCTGCGCCTGGCGGGCCCATCCCCGGACAGGGCGCTGCGGGGCGGCGCGGTCCGCATCGAGGGCGACGCCGAGGTCGCGCAGGCGTTCAGCGAGCTGCTGGAGCAGGCACGCCCCGATCTCGAAGAGGAGCTGTCACGCTTCATCGGCGACGTCGCCGCGCACCAGGTCGGCAATATCGCCCGCACGGCCATCGATTTCGGGCGGCGCGCCGCGGACACCCTGGCGCAGAACATCGCCGAGTACTTGCAGGAGGAAGGCCGCGACGTGCCGACGCGCACCGAGGCGGACGAGTTCGTCGCAGGGGTCGATCGGCTGCGCGACGACGTGGAGCGGCTCGAGGCACGCCTCGATCTGTTGGAGCGCAGGAAGCGCGCATGAAGGTCGCGTCACATCCGATGCGGCCGGCGATCGTGAAACGGCTGCTGGAGATCCAGCGTGTGCTGGTGCGTCACGGTCTGGACGAGATCATTCTCGCCACGCACCTGTTCCGTCCGATGCGCTTCGCCTTCTACCTCTCGCCGGCTACCTGGACGTATCGCGAGCGCCGTGGCACGCGCGCCGAGCGGCTGCGTCTGGCGCTCGAAGCGCTCGGTCCCATCTTCATGAAGTTCGGTCAGACGCTGTCGACGCGACGCGACTTGCTGCCGCGCGACGTGGCCGACGAGCTCGAGAAACTGCAAGACCGCGTACCGCCTTTCCCGGGGGCGGAGGCCCGTGCCATCGTCGAGCGCGCCTACGAGGCGCCGCTCGATCAGGTATTCGCCCGGTTCGACGAGACGCCGCTCGCGGCCGCGACCATTGCCCAGGTGCACACGGCGCAACTCAAGGACGGCAAGGAAGTGGTGGTCAAGATCGTGCGCCCGGGCATCCGTGCGCGCATCCGCCGCGACATCGACGTGATGTATGCGCTGGCCGCCCTCGCCCATCGGTACTGGCCCGAGGCCAAGCGCCTGCGACCGATCGAGCTGGTGCGCGAATACGAAAAGACCATCTTCGACGAGCTCGACCTGATGCGCGAAGCGGCCAATGCGGCGCAGCTGCGCCGGAATTTCGCGGGCTCGCGCCTGCTGTACGTACCCGAGGTCTACTGGGATTACTGTCGGCGCAACGTGATGGTGATGGAGCGCATCCACGGCGTGCCGATCAGCAA
>QGUO01000592.1 GCA_003242495.1 Pseudomonadota bacterium
GAAAGGCCCGGAAGTTCTAGGCGTCCGTCCGGCTCGACATCCGTGGCATCGGCGCGCTGAAGAGCGGCGACGAGGTGATCGGCAACCAGACACGCGTCAAGGTGGTAAAGAACAAGGTGGCGCCGCCGTTCCGCGAGGCGGAATTCGAGATCATGTACGGCGCCGGTATCTCGCGTGCCGGCGAGATCATCGATCTCGGCGTCGCGCAGGGGCTCGTCGAGAAATCCGGCTCCTGGTACAGCTACAACGGCGAGCGCATCGGCCAAGGCAAGGAGAACGCGCGCAACTACCTCAGGGAACATCCCGAGATCGCCCAGGAGATCGAAGCGAAGATCCGCGAGAAGCTGCTGCCGGCCAAGCGCGGCGAGGCAGTCAAGGATGAGGCGCTCTGAGGCGAGCGTACCCGAGGCAGCCTCCGGCGAGGCAGGCCCCCCCGACGCGGCCGGCCTCGCCGAGCGCAGCGCGCGCGCAGGCGCGCTGCGCCTCCTGGCGCGCCGAGAGCATTCTGCCGACGAGCTGCGCCGCAAGCTCCTTGCCAAGGGGCATCCGGCACAGGCGGTCGACCGGGCGCTGGATCATCTGCGCGAGAAACGCCTGCTGAGCGACGAGCGCTTCGTTGCGGCCTTCGTGCAACAGCATGCCGGACGCGGCCAGGGCCCTGTCCGGATCCGGGCGGCGCTCAGGACCCGGGGCGTCGCGGACGAGACCGTCGAGCGGGCCCTGCAGACCGCCGGGGTCGATTGGGAAGCACTCGCCCGCGGCGTCCGGCAGCGCAAGTTCGGCGCCGTGCCGGCCCAAGGCTTGACAGAGCGTGCAAAGCAGGCGCGCTTCCTGCAGTATCGCGGCTTCAGCGCCGAGCAGATCCGGGCGGCGCTGGCGGGCGGCGCGATCGAGGACGGCGACATCGAATGGGACTAGCCGGGCAATCGGCTGGACCCGGCGGTTGCCCTCCGGACCGCCGACCCCATCTCGTCCGGCGGCGCCAGCCAGCCTGTCGCAACGAGCGGATCCCCAGGAAACCGACTCACACGGTATGACGACGACTTCCAAGCGTTTGTCGAGCGCCGAGCTGCGCTCGCTGTTTCTCGAATTCTTCCGCGGACACGGCCATCAGATCGTGCCCTCGAGCCCGCTCGTGCCCGCCAACGATCCGACGCTGCTGTTCACCAACGCCGGGATGGTGCAATTCAAGGACGTGTTCCTCGGCAAGGAGCAGCGTTCCTACACGCGCGCGGCGAGCGCCCAGCGCTGCGTGCGTGCCGGCGGCAAGCACAATGACCTGGAGAACGTCGGGTACACCGCCCGCCATCACACGTTCTTCGAGATGCTGGGCAATTTCAGTTTCGGCGACTATTTCAAGCGCGAGGCCATCCGCTTCGCCTGGGAATTCGTCACCGGCAAGGACTGGCTCGGCATCGATCCGGCGCGGCTGCTGGTGACGGTCTACGAGACCGACGACGAAGCCTACGACGTCTGGCGCAAGGACCTGGGCCTGCCGGCCGAGCGCATCGTGCGCATCGGCGACAAGCCGGGCGGCGGCTCCGACAACTTCTGGCAAATGGGCGAGACCGGTCCGTGCGGACCGTGCAGCGAGATCTTCTACGATCATGGCGCGCACATTCCGGGCGGCCCGCCGGGCTCCCCCGATGCCGACGGCGACCGCTGGATCGAAATCTGGAACCTGGTGTTCATGCAGTACGACCGCTCGGCCGATGGCGTGCTCACGCCGTTGCCGAAACCGTCGGTCGACACCGGCATGGGCCTCGAGCGCACCGCGGCCGTGATGCAGGGGGTGCACTCGAACTACGAGATCGACCTTTTCGTGAATTTGATCGCGGCGGCGGCCAAGGCCACCGGGACCCGCGACCTCACTTCGAGCTCGCTCAAGGTGATCGCCGATCACATTCGCGCCTGCGCCTTCCTGATCGCCGACGGCGTGCTGCCCTCGAACGAGGGGCGCGGCTACGTGCTGCGCCGGATCATCCGCCGGGCGCTGCGCCATGGCTGAAAGTCCGGCAGAACGAGCCG
>QGUO01000593.1 GCA_003242495.1 Pseudomonadota bacterium
CGCCTGGAGCGCTCCGGCATCTCGCCGGAGCAGTTCCGCGAGCTGCTGATCCGGTTGCTCAATTACGGCGTGCTGGTGCGCGACGAATCGCAAACCGAGCGTGAGCTCTATGATCGCTTCGTGCGTGTCGAGGAACTGGCCGCCGAGCTGCTGGGGGCCTTCGGACTGGTGATCCATCACGACCGACGCTTCGAGTATGTGCGGGTGTATCCACCAGGCAGCCGCACACCGGGCATGGATCGGGCCGACGACCAGGCCTTCGGTGGCAGTCTGCGTGCGCGCCTCGGGCAGCACGAGGTGGCGTTGATCCTCGTATTGCGCGCGCAATACGACAAGGCGCTGCGCGAGGGGAAGGTGGACGAGCGCGGCTACGCCACCGAGCCCTTCGAGGCCATCGCCCTGGCGATGAAGAACTGGCTCAACCGCAGTCTCCCCGAGAAGGCCACCGAACGGCGGCGGGTGTTCCAGCGCCTGAAGCGTCTGCGTCTCATCGAGTATCGCGAGGACGAGGACCTGGAGCGCAGCGAGGCCTGGTTGCGCATCCATCCCATGATCGTCGACTTCGTCGGTGACGAGGCGATCGAGGCGCTCAGCCCGCCGCCTGCCGAGTCGGAGGCTCCCTGAATCATGTTCCTGAAGCGCTTCGTGTTCGTCCATTGGGGCAACGTGCCCGATGGCGAGTTCGAGTTCGGCCCGGTGAACCTGTTCTCCGGCGCGAACGGCTCGGGCAAGACCACCGCCGCGGACGCCATTCAGACGCTCATGACGGCCGCGCACGAGAACCTGTTTCATTACAACCCCGGGCAGGACGAGACCACGCAGCGTGGCCGCGGGGGCAAGCGCGTGCGCACGCTGGCGTCCTACGTGCTCGGTTGCGATGACGGCAGTTACGCGCGCACCGGGCGCACCGACGGGTACATCGCCGGCGTGTTCCATCCGACCCAGGGCGAGACGGCCGAGCCGTTCTCGGCCATCGTGGCGGTGCGTGCCTGGCTCGAGCAATCCGGCAAGCAGCCCCTGGCGCGCGAGGAGGACTTGGTGTTCTTCATTCTGCCCTCGGTCGAAGTCACCTTGGACATGTTCATCGAGGAGCGCGACGGCGAGCGCCACGTGGTGCGTCTCGAGCGTATCCAGGAGGCGCTGATCGCCCGGTGTGGGCGACGCGCAGTGGAGCGCTACGATCAGAAGCGCGCCTATCTGCGCCGCTTGTACGCGGCGTTGCGCGGCAAGCGCGATTCGGTCACCGAGCGGGAGGCGCTGGCCGCCGCACGCGCCTTCTCGCGCTTCATGGCCTACAAGCCCGTCACCGGCATCAACCAGTTCGTGGCCGACGAGGTGCTCGAGCGCAAGGACCTGGGCGATGCCATCCGCTCCGTCTCGAGCCAGCTCAAGACCATTCACGGCATGGAGCGCGAGGCGCAGCTGCTCAAGGACAGCGCGCAGCTGCTGGAGCAGGCGAGCCAGCACACGCAACAGTACATCGAGCGCTGGGCCGATCTCGAGACGCTGCGCTACATCGAGGCGCGGGCCGGCTATGACGCCTTGCAGACGTCCTATCTCGAAGCGTGCGAGGAACGCGATGGCATCGCGCGCGGCCTCGAGGAGAACGAATCGGAGCTGAAGCTCGCCGCGCAGCGCCAGGAACAGATTCGCGGCACACTGATCAGCCTGGAGGCGCAGCGCCAGGGGATACCGGCACTGCAACAGAAGGATGCGCTCGAGGCCGAGCGCAGGCGCCTGGACGCCCAGGTCGCAAGCGCCGCGCGCGAGTTGCTGACCCAGGACCGTCAGCTCCAGGACAACCTGCGCGCTGCCCGCGCCCTCGAAGGCCTGATCAACGCCCCTTCGCTCATCGCCGATCTGCCGCACGTCACCGGCATGGAAGCGCAGCGATTGTTGCGTCAGGTGTGCGATACCGCGCAGGCGGGCGATGACGATGTCTCGGGTCTGCTGCAACGCGACCTGACCGGCGATCTCGCCATGCTCGAGCGGCACCTGGACGAGGCCCGCGCCGCAC
>QGUO01000712.1 GCA_003242495.1 Pseudomonadota bacterium
ATAGGGCGTACACGCTTTAGAGAATAAAGTGGAGTCCCCTTTCTCAAAAATTCAAAAATAAAGCGGGCGCTGCACGATATGTTCCTTGTACAGCACCATGTTGTCGCGCAGGTAGTCGAAACCAAACTCGTTGTTCGTGCCGTACGTGATGTCGCAAGCGTAAGCTTCTTGTTTCTGCTCATGCTCCATGCCGTTGAGGTTCACCCCAACCGTCATGCCGAGGAAGTTGTAAATCTGCCCCATCTGCTGGCTATCGCGTTGTGCCAAATAGTCGTTGACGGTAACGACATGCACACCTTTCCCCAGGAGCGCATTCAAATAAACCGGCAGGGTTCCGACCAGCGTCTTCCCTTCACCGGTTTTCATCTCCGCAATCTTGCCTTCGTGAAGCGCCATGCCGCCGATCAGCTGCACATCAAAATGACGCATCCCGAGCGTGCGTTTCGAAGCTTCTCGTACTGTGGCAAAAGCCTCCGGCAACAAATCATCCAGCGTCTCGCCTTTCTCGATCCGTTCCCGGAATTCAGCGGTTTTCCCTTTCAATTGCTCGTCCGAAAGCGCCTCAAATTGCGGTTCTAATGAATTAATATAATCTACCGTCTTCATCAGACGTTTGACATCACGTTCATTCGTGTCGCCAAATATCTTTTTTACTAATCCCAGCATGATTTACCCCTTTCACGCATAAACAGATGATTTGCCTAAATTGTAACAGTTTGTAAGGCACGCCGCAACACGCCCCGTCACGTCTGCATTGCGGTAAAGCGCCTTTGTATACGAATAAAGAGCCCTATCCGCGGGCGGATAAGGCTCGTTTCCTTTGCGTAAGTATCACAGGAATTACCACCTAGTTTGAAGCAAGTTGCCATGATTGCACGGAGTGCAAGGGGTTAATCCTGTTCAATCAAACCGTATTTGCCGTCATTGCGCTTGTAGACGACGTTCACTTCTTTAGTGTCGATGTTCGAGAAAACGAAGAAGTTGTGTCCTACCATATTCATTTGCAAAATCGCTTCCTCTACGTCCATCGGCTTCAAGGTAAAGCGTTTCGTACGAACCACTTCCAGCTCTTCCTCGCCTTCATCCAGCGCAACGGAGCCTGCGGTCGTGCCCTCTACAAAGAGGCTGTTCTTCACGCCTTTCTGGCGCAGTTTACGGTTGATTTTCGTTTTGTGCTTGCGGATTTGACGTTCAAGCTTGTCCACAACCGCATCAATGGATGCGTACATGTCATCGCTGCGATCTTCCGCACGGAGCACAACGCCGGTCAAAGGAATCGTTACCTCGACCGCGTGCAAGCCTCGTACCACACTTAACGTGACAGTACCGTCTGAGGTAGGGGGTGCATCAAAGTACTTGTCTAGCCGGCTGAGCTTCTTGTCTACGTAGTCACGCAAGGCCTCAGTCACTTCAATCTGCTGTCCTCGAATACTAAAATTCATAGGGCACTCCTCCTTTGCTTTGCACCTTTATTATACCATGACGTTAAGGCAAAGTAAAAAGTGTTAAAGGTCTGTAAACCACCGCGATATCCGTAAAAAAAGACGGGCAGAGCGGCAAATCCCCCGCGCTTTCAAGCCCGGCGATCCTTCCGGTTTCCCCACCAGGATTTCAACAAAATCGTGAACGCCGCCCCACACGCGGCCCCGATCGTATCCAGCAACACGTCCTGCACCATCGCCGTCCGCCCCGGCGTAAAGCTCTGATGCAGCTCATCCGTACAGGCATAGAGGAATGCGATCAAAATCGCAAAGAGCAGACATCGCCGATTGGATCGTCCCCGACCGCCTAAAGCGTAAACCAGGAACGCTGCCAGTAAAGCATAACTGCCGAAATGCGCCGCTTTGCGAATAAAAAACTCGATGAAGCTCGCCCCGCCCACACTGTCCACACTGATTTCATAGTCACCATAGCTGAACCGGATCCCGCCGAATCGATTCTCAATCCACTGGTCCGAGGTGCTCTTCTCAATTTCCGGCACCAGCGACTGCTCCTCATAAGACTGCGAAGAA
>QGUO01000165.1 GCA_003242495.1 Pseudomonadota bacterium
TCGCCGACGACTACATGGAAGCGCTGGTGCGGCGCGAGCCCGACGGGCTTCCCTGGGCGCCACAAGTGAAGTTCACCGAGAACAGCGTGCCGATGATGATCGGCGACGGGTTGTGGGGCTCGATCCGCGGCAAGGCGGATGAGGCATTGCGCGTCGCCGACCCGCACACCGGCAATGTCGCCTGGTACGGGATCGTCGAGGAGCACGACGCGCCCGCCTACTATGGCATGCGCCTGAAGGTGGTCGACCGGCGCATCGCCGAGGTCGAGACGGTGGTGGCGCGCGAGCGCAACCCCGGCCCGTTCGGCGAGCCCGCGAAGTTCGCCGTGGACGCGGCGTTCCTGAAGCCGCTGGCGGAACGCGAGCGCACGCCGCGCGAGCGCATGATCGCGCTCGTAGACGGTTACGCGAGCACCATGCAGCTCAACGACGGCACCTTGTTCACGCAGTTCGCGCGCGGTTGCCAGCGCACCGAGAACGGCCAGGTGGTGACCCGCGGGAATGCCAGCTCGGCAGTCATCGTCGCCGGGGCCGGCAACATCGCACAGGGCTGCGAGGCGCAGTTGCGGGCGGGGCTCTACAAGCCCGTCGACCGGGTGCGCGATCGCCGCATCGTGGCCGTCGACGAGGAGCGCGGCCTGGTGGTCGCGACCCGGTTTGCCGACCACGCGGTGCGCACCACGCGCTACACGAGCGCCGACGGCAAGCAGCGCGAGACCCAGGACAAGTACCCCAGCGCGCGCGAGCTGTTCGAGATCTACAAGGTGCGCAACGGCCGCATCGAGCGCATCGAAGCCATTTCGGTGTTTCAACCGTACCACATGCCTTCGCCCTGGAATCGGTAGCCGACGGGCGCGAACGAGCGGGCAGGGAGCGCCCGCAGTCGCGCAGCCAGGCGGCTGAAATCACCCGCGCGCGACGTGCAACAGACTGAGACCGGGTTCACGATCCCGGTCAGACGTCGCGCCAACTTCCATCCAAGTCAACTTTTCCCGCCAACTGAATCAAGCGACCTGCCCGGTCGCGCGTAGGCTGCACCGGCTGCGGTCCGCCACACAAACGGGCCGCCGAAGCACCGAGAGGGGGATACGTGACGCTGCGTCATGCGCGCAGCCACGTACCGCCCTCTTTTTTTTTGGTTGATGTCTGCGCCTGTCGCGTACAGCCAACATCATCATTCAGATCTAGGTCAAGTAAGACGGGGAATCCATGAGAGCAAAACGGCCATATGGGCGTTTGAGTGGACTGGTCACGGTGGCGCTTGCGGCGGGCGCAGCGCAAGCGCAATCGACGCAAGGCGTGGAAGAAGTCCTTGCCGAGGTGGTGGTCACCGCGCAGTTCCGGGAACAGAATCTGCAGCAGACGCCGATCGCGATCACTGCCATCACTGCTGACATGCTCGAGGCACGCAGTCAGACGCGCATCGCCGACGTCACTGCGCAATCGCCCAACGTGCTGCTGCAGGTGAACCCTGCCGGCGGCGGCAACTCGATGCGCGCCTTCATCCGCGGCGTTGGTCAGGCCGACCAGTCGCCGGCCGTCGACCCCGGTGTCGGCATCTACGTCGACGACGTTTATTTCGCGACCGTGACCGGCTCGGTGTTCGACCTGCTGGACCTCGACCGGGTGGAGATCCTGCGCGGTCCTCAGGGCACGCTCAGCGGCATGAACTCCCTGGGCGGCTCGGTGAAGCTGTTCTCGCGCAAGCCGACCGGCGAAGGCGGCTTCATCGAAGCGACGGTCGGTGATTTCGACCGGCGCGACCTGCGCGCCAGCGGCGACTTCACGCTGATCGAAGACCGGCTCTACGCGCGCATCTCGGGCGTCTCGCGCCACCGTGAAGGCCATGTCACGCGCCTCGACTACGCCTGTGTCCATCCGGACGATCCGTATGTGCAGTCCGGGGCCATTCCGCGCACGAACTTCGGGTCCGACTGCAAGATCGGCACGCTCGGCGGACAGTCGATGAATGCCGTGCGCGGCGCGCTGCGCTGGTTCGCGTCGGACAACGTCGAAGTGAACTTCTCGGCGGACGTCACCGACGACAAGTCCGAGACGCAGGCTTCGGTGCTGCGCGCCACGGGCGAGGTCATCCCCGGCCTGTCGCTCGGCTACCAGGGCGTGCCCTACGACAACCGCTTCGTTCCCTACGGGCCGAATCGCGGCGACACGGTGATCAACGATCCGTACGTCACTTACGCGAACTTCCTGAACCCCGGTGTGACCTTCACGCCGCTCGATCCGGCCGGTACGCCCGGACCGAACAACGGGGCGTTCTATGCAAAGCCGGCCAACGAGCTGCAGGGCTGGGGTCTGGCCAATACGATCGATTGGCAGCTCACCGATCGGCACTCGCTCAAGTTCATCACCGGCTACCGTGAGTACGAGACCCTGAGCGGCGCGGACAACGACGGCTCGCCGGTGCACATCCTCCTGAGCCAGTCGGTCTTCACCCACGAGCAGGTCAGCCAGGAGGTGCGCCTGAATGGCGCGGCGTTCGCCGATGTGCTCGAGTACACCCTGGGCGGCATCTACTTCGACCAGAAGACGGTGTTCCAGACCCGCGAGTCCGATCCGTTCGTGCCGCAGGGGCCGGATCCGGAGAACTTCCCGATCTTCGACTTCATCCAGAACGACACCACCAACAACGAGACGCAGGCGGTGTTCCTGCACACGATGTGGCATGTCACGGATCGTCTGAACGTCGCTGCGGGCGTGCGTTACACGCGCCAGGACAAGGACTACACGTTCTATCGGCTCAACGTCGACGGCGTGAATCCCTACCAGCCGCTCAGCGATCCGGACAATCCGCTCAACGGGCGTACCGGTCGCTTCAAGGGGTCGAACACCGACTATCGGCTCAACGTCGATTACCAGTGGACGCCGGACCTGATGACGTACGCCCAGTTCTCGACGGGCTTCAAGGGAGGCGGCATTTCGCCGCGACCGTACTTCCCGGAGCAGATTCTGTCGTTTGGACCGGAGACGCTCGACGCCTACGAGGTCGGCTTCAAGAGCCGCTGGTTCGGCCGCACGCTGCAGTTGAACGGCGCGTTCTTCTATAACGACTACCAGGACTACCAGGCGTCCCCGCGGCAGTGCGTCGACGAGCATGGGCAGATCCTGCCGCCGCCGTTCGGCGAGGACGGACTGTGCGGTCAGTACCTGAACGTGGCCGACGCGAAGGTGCGTGGTGCGGAGCTCGAGCTCGAGCTCTACCCGATCGACGGACTGAGCATCGATGCGGCGTTCAGCTACCTGGACTTCGAGTTCCGCGAGCCGTTCATCGAGACCAACTCGGTGATCGCCGGTGCGAGCGCGCCGGGCATCGGCAAGAACAAGTGGAGCTTCGGCGCCCAGTACGAGATCTACCTCGGCAACGGCGGAACGCTCACGCCGCGCGTCGACGTTTCGTACATGCCGGGCTACTGCGGCGATCTTGCCTGCTCGGAGCTCTCGCGCAACGACTCGTACGAGCTGGTCAATGCACGCGTGACCTATCGCTCGCCGGACGACGAATGGAATGTCGCGCTGGAGGTCACCAACGTGACCGACGAGTTGTACTACCTGAACAAGCTCAACACCGTGTACGCGAGCAGCCAGCCCGGCCTGCCGCGTCAGTGGGCTGTGACGGTACGTCGCAACTTCTGAGCGTGATTTCCCGCCGGCGCGCAACGGGCGCGCCGGCGGGGTGACTCGCCAACACCGGCGTTGCCCGCGTCGTCGGGCAATGCCGGCCTCGGCCGGGAAGCCGGGCCCCGGTCGCCTGCCCGCTGCGACATCCCAGCGCCGCCTGCGCCCTTCATCCCCTGACTCCCCGAAACTAACTTCGCGTTCGCGGCCCTGCATCGTTCCGCGCCGGGCCGGTCCAGCCAGCTCCCCAGTTGGCGTGCAGACGGGCGCGCGATCGGAAGGCTGATGTCGCTGGCCCGCACCATGGCCGTCCGCGGTTGCCGCAATGTGCTGATCCGACGCCGGTTTGGCGGCCGACCCCCCCCGCGGGATTCATGAGTGCCGAGCCTCCACCAGGGGTGATTCCTGCGCGCCCGTCACGAGTGAGTTTCGCCGTGGCGCATTTCTCCCGCCCCGCGGCGCCGATTAACGTACGCGCACCTGGCGATGGACGCCGGGACCGGATGATCTGTCCGCTGGGCCTTTGGGGTGGAATCGGGAGTCGCGCCTATGTCTCGTCGCCGTTGGATTCATTCGTTGCTGTTGATCGTCGCCGTGATCGGGGTCGCGACGGCGCTGGCCGCTTGGAAGCATGCGGCACTGGCGCGCTCCGCGGCCGAGGCGGCCAACCAGCCCGAGCCGGTCGAAGCGATCGAAGTCGCCATTGCCGCGGAGCGCCCCTACCAGCGCGCCACGACGGTCATCGGAACGGTCATCGCCACGCGCTCGATCACGGTGCGTAACGAACTGCCGGGAACGGTGCGTCAGGTGTCGCTCCCGCCCGGGCAGATCGTCGAGGCCGGCACCGTGCTGGTGGCGCTCGACGTGTCGGTGGAGCAGGCCGAGCTCGAGGCGCTGCTGGCGCAGGCGCAGCTCGCCGAGACCCAGTATGCCCGCATGCTGCGCATGAGCCGCGAGCGCGCCGCGTCGGGAATGGAAGTGGACAGCGCGCGTGCCGAGCGCGATGTCGCACTGGCGCAGATTGCGCGCACGCGGGCGGTGATCGAGCGCAAGACCATTCGCGCGCCGTTTCGTGCGCGCATCGGCATCTCCGATGTGCATCCGGGTCAGTACCTCAACGAGGGCACGTATCTGACGACGCTGCAGGGAGTCGATGATTCCGCGTACATCGACTTTTCGGTGCCGCAGCAGGTGGCCGCCGGTCTGCGCGCGGGTGACAGCGTCGAGGTCATCGCCGGGCCGGAGCTCGTGCCCTCGCGCGCCGAGATCGTGGCGCTCGACGCGCGCTTCGACCCGGCGACCCGCAACGGCGTGGTACGCGCGCGCCTCGCCGACGTGCACCGGGCGCCGGCGCCGGGCGCATCGGTGCGGGTGCGCGTGCCCGTGGGCGAGCCGCTCATGGCCGTCACCATTCCGGCGAGCGCGCTGCGCAAGGGACCGGGCGGGGATCGCGTGTTCGTGGTGGCGGACGATGCGGCGGGTCAGGCGCGCGCCCACGAGCGCGAAGTCGCAGTCGAAGCGCTCGCCGGCGACGAGATCGTGATTCGCGAGGGTCTCGCGCCGGGCGAACGAGTGGCCTCGTCCGGGTCGTTCAAGCTGCGCGATGCCGCGCTCGTTGCGGTGGTCGGCTCGAGCGAGACCGTCGCCGCCGTGCGTGCGCCGGGCGCCGCCGCGCAGTTCTAGAAACATTGCCAGTGACTGGGCGGGGCGCTGCCCGGGAGCCGTTCACGCGCACCCGGGCCGCCCCGAGATGCAAGGTCGCGTCGTCTGCCGCCGGTCTCCATACCGCGGGGTCGTATGGCACGACTTGCCGATCAGCCGAGCGTCATCAGCTCCACAGCAGGGGTCAATGCGATGCGTGCCTTCACCGATGTCTTCATCAAGCACCCCGTGCTCGCCGCGGTGGCGAATCTCGTCATCCTCCTGGTGGGCGCCCGGGCGCTGTACACGCTGCCCGTGCAGCAGTTCCCCAGCCTGGAAAGCTCCTCGATCGTGATCACGACGGTTTATACCGGGGCCAGCGCGGAGACGGTGCGCGGTTTTCTCACCACGCCCATCGAGCGTGCCGTGTCGTCCGTCAGCGGCGTCGACTACGTCGAGTCGACCAGCCGCGCCGGGCAGAGCACGATCACGGTGCGCCTCGAGCTCGGCCATGACAGCACCGACGCGCTGGCGGAGGTGACGGCGCGCTTACAGCAGGTGCGTGCCGAGCTGCCCGCCGAGGCCGAGCCACCCGTCGTGGAGGTGCAGCGCGCCGACCGGCCATACGGGACGTTCTACGTCGGGTTCACCTCGACGCAACGCGACACCCCGGCCCTGACCGACTGGTTGACGCGCACGCTGCAGCCGCAGCTCGCGACGCTCCCCGGTGTGCAGCGTGTCACCCTGGAGGGTGCGCGCGCGCTCGCGATGCGGGTGTGGATGGATCCGGACCAACTGGCGGCCCGCAACTTGTCGCCCGGGGACGTCCATGCGGCCTTGCAGCGCAACAACTACCTGGCCGCCGTGGGACAGACCAAGGGCGACCTGGTCCAGGTGAATCTGCTCGCGGACACCGACCTGCGTGCGGTCGAGGAGTTCGAGCAACTCATCGTCGCCGAGCGCAACGGCGCCATCGTGCGCCTGAGCGACGTCGCCCGCGTGGAGCTCGGCGCCGAGGAGGCCACCATGGTCGCGAAGTATCGCGGCCAACCGAGCGTGTATCTCGGCATCTGGCCGCTGCCGGGCTCCAACGAGATCGAGGTCGCCGCGCACCTGCGCAGGGAGATGGCGCGCATCGAGGCGACGCTGCCCGATGACATCGAAATGCGCCTGGTGTGGGATGGCACCATGTTCATGCGCGATGCGCTCAAGGAGATCACCAAGACCCTGGGTGAAACCATCCTGATCGTGGCCCTCGTGGTGTTCCTGTTCCTGGGCTCGGTGCGTACCGCGATGGTGCCGCTCGTTGCCATGCCGCTGTCCCTGATCGGCGCGGGCATCGTGATGCTGGCATTCGGCTTCAGCCTGAACCTGCTCACCATTCTGGCCATCGTACTGGCGGTCGGACTGGTGGTGGACGATGCCATCGTGGTGGTGGAGAACGTCGAGCGCCACGTGCGTCAGGGCAAGACGCGCATCGAGGCGGCGCTTGCCGGGGCGCGCGAGCTGCGCGGGCCGGTGCTGGCCATGACGGTGACGCTGGCGGCGGTGTACACCCCCATCGCCTTCCAGGGCGGGCTCACCGGCGCGCTGTTCCTGGAATTCGCCATCACGCTGGCCGCGGCGGTCATCGTCTCCGGCTTCGTCGCGCTCACGCTCTCGCCGGTGATGAGCTCGCGCTTCGTGCACGAGCATGGCAGGCAGGCGCGTCTCACCATCCTCGTGAACCGTGCCTTCGACACGATCCGCGCGCGTTACGAGAAGCTGCTCGATGCAGCGCTCGGCATGCGCTGGGCCATCGTGGTGGTCGCGCTCCTGGTGACCCTGGCCGCCTGGCCGCTGTACACCTACTCGCGCCAGGAGCTGGCGCCGGTGGAAGACCAGAGCCACATCAGTCTGTTCCTCGAGGCTGCGCCGGATGCCACGCTGGCCGCCGTCGACCGGGCCTCGGAGCGCGTGGCCGACGCCGTCGGCGAGTTCCCGGAAACCGATTTCATGTGGTCCCTGACGGCCCCCTGGGGCGGCTTCGGCGGCATGGTCACCAAGAACTGGCTCGAGCGAGAGCGCTCCACCCAGGAAATGTTCGGCGATGT
>QGUO01000166.1 GCA_003242495.1 Pseudomonadota bacterium
GTCTGATTCATTGGAACGGACGCCTGCGGCTTGCAGCGACGCGGCGGTGGCCGTATTAAACATGTCGGACCTGATGCCGGCAAGCCGGAATTCGCTATATCCTTCAGGACCATGAGCCACGATCCGTATCACGAGCTGCATCGTTGGCTGCGCACGCCGCTCGGCCAGCGTCTGTACGCGCTCGAGCGGCGCGTGACCAGTGAGGCGCTTGCGCAGGTGTTCGGCTGGCAGCTCCTGCAGATCGGCCAGTGGGGCGAGGACTGTGGACTGATCCGCGATGCGCGCACGCAGCGCCGGGCCATTCTCGCGTGGCATGCGGCGCCGGAGCCGGGCGGGCCGGTGGCGGTCCGCTCGCGCACCGATGCGCTGGCCGTGCAGTCCGATTCCGTGGATGCCGTGCTTTTGCCGCATACGCTCGAATACGAGCCCGAGCCGCACGAGCTGTTGCGCGAGGTGTGGCGCATTCTGTCCGGCGAAGGCCATCTCATCGTGCTCGGCTTCAGGCCGTTGTCGAGTTGGGGCCTGCGGCACCTGTTCGCGCGCCGGGGTCATCCGCCCGGGCTCGAGCGCATGATCGCCGAGCGGCGCTTGCGTGATTGGCTGAAGCTGCTCGGGTTCGAGATGGTGGACGCGCGCCGCTATCTGTTCACCCTGCCATGGGGCTCGCCCGCAGTGCCCGAGGCGCAGACCTTCAGCGAGCGCAGCGGCGAGGTGCTCTGGCCCATGCTCGCCGGCGGCTATCTGCTCAAGGCACGCAAGCGCGTGTACACCTTGACGCCGGTGCGTCCGCGCTGGCGGCTGCGTCCCAAGGTGGTGGGCGGGCTCATCGAGCCGACCACGCGCAACGGCGGCTGAGGCGGTCGCGAGAATATGGCAGGATGCCCCGATCCCTCGCTTCATATTAGACTCGCGTCCCCATTGCTCGATCGCCCGGCGTCCACCTTGTCCACAGTCACCATCTATACCGACGGCGCTTGTCGCGGCAATCCCGGCCCCGGCGGCTGGGGCGCCGTGCTCTCATGGGGCGATCACGTCAAGGAGCTCTCGGGCGCCGAGCCGGCCACCACCAACAATCGCATGGAGTTGACGGCCGCGATCGAGGCGCTCGCGGCGCTCAAGCGGCCGTGCCGCGTCGAGCTGTACACCGACTCGCAATATGTGCGCAAGGGCATCACCGAGTGGTTGACGCAGTGGAAGGCGCGTGGCTGGCGCACGGCCGATCGCAAGCCCGTGAAGAACGTCGACCTGTGGCAGGCGCTCGAACGCGAAATTGCGCGGCATACCATCGAGTGGCACTGGGTGAAAGGCCATGCCGGCGTGCCCGGCAACGAGCGGGCCGATCGCCTGGCGAACGACGCCATCGACGCGCTGCTCGCCCGCGGGGGTGGGGGAGGAACGCGCGCGTCGACCGCCGGTTGACCGGCAAGCCCACACACCCGTCTCGACGCGCGCGGCGCGCCGACGCCAGCACCCTTGCGGTTTGCGCTATCATCGGTGCGCACCTGCGTTTCTCCATCGTCCACCGTTGCGCGTGACCTCATGGATTTCATCGATCTGAAGACCCAGTACCGGCGCATTCGCGAGCCGGTCAACGCACGCATCCAGGCCGTGCTCGATCACGGTCAGTATGTGCTCGGCCCCGAAGTGGCCGAGCTGGAGCGGCGTCTCGCCGAGTTCGTCGGCGTCAAACATTGCATCGCTGCATCGAGCGGCAGCGATACCTTGCTGATCGCGCTGCTTGCGCTGGGCATCGGTCGCGACGACGAGGTCATCACCTCGCCGTTCACGTTCATCGCAACGGGCGAGATGATCGCGTTGGCCGGCGCCAAGCCGGTGTTCGTGGACATCGATCCTTCGACGTACAACATCGACCCGACGCTCATCGAGGCGGCCATCACGCCGCGCACACGGGCCATCATGCCGGTCTCGCTCTACGGGCAATGCGCCGATTTCGATGCCATCAATGCCGTGGCAGAGCGCCATGGGCTGGCGGTCATCGAGGATGGCGCGCAGAGCTTCGGCGCGTGCTACAAGGGACGACGGTCGTGCGGCTTGTCGACCATCGGCTCGACCTCCTTCTTTCCCTCGAAGCCGCTCGGCGGCTACGGCGACGGCGGCGCGTTGTTCACCGACGATGACGCGCTCGCCAAGGTGATGAGCGAGATCCGCGTCCATGGTCAGGACCGCCGTTACCACCATCCGCGCCTCGGGATCAACGGGCGGCTCGACGCGCTGCAGGCCGCCATCCTGCTTGCCAAGCTCGACATCTTCGACGACGAGGTCGCGGCGCGTGCGCGCATCGGCGCGCGCTACACGGAGCTGATCGACGCGGCGTTCGCCGGCGAGAGCGATCCGTCGCGGCGCGTGACGACGCCGGCGCTCGCGCCCGACTGCACGAGCGTCTATGCCCAGTACACCATCGAGGTGCCGAACCGCGCGGCCGTGGAGGCCGGCCTGAAGGCGCAGGGGATCCCCACGGCCGTTCATTATCCGGTACCGCTGCACCTGCAGCCGGTGTTCGCCGGTTTGGGGTACGAGCCGGGCTCGTTCCCGGTCGCCGAGGCGGCCGCCGCGCGCGTCATCAGTCTGCCCATGCATCCGTATCTCACCGACGACCAGCAAACGAGGATCGTCGAGGCGCTGGTCGCAGCCGTCAGGGGGTAGGCGATTGCGCCAGGTCGTCCTCGACACCGAGACCACGGGTCTCGAGCCCGAGCAGGGGCATCGCATCATCGAGATCGGCTGCGTGGAAATCGTCAACCGCCGCAAGACCGGCCGCACGTTCCATCGCTATCTGCGCCCGGATCGCGAGATCGATCGCGGTGCGCAGCAGGTGCACGGCATCACCAACGAGTTCCTGGCGCAGCAGCCGCGCTTTGCCGACGTGGTGGACGAGCTCCTCGAGTTCATCCGCGGCGCGGAGCTCATCATCCACAATGCCGCCTTCGACATCGCGTTTCTCGATGCCGAGCTCAAGCGCCTGCCCGGACCCCGACGGACGGTGAGCGATTTCTGCAAGATACTGGACACGCTGCCGCTCGCACGTCGCATGCACCCGGGCCAGCGCAACAGCCTCGACGCGCTGTGCAAGCGTTATGGCGTCGACAATTCACGCCGCGAGCTGCACGGCGCGCTGCTCGATGCGCAGATCCTGCTCGAAGTCTATCTGGCGATGACGGGCGGGCAGACAGCGCTCATACTGGGCGAGGAGACGTCCGAGACCGGGGGCTTCGTGCCCGAAGTGGCGCGCATTCTGCGACCGCAGGCCCCGCTGCGCGTGGTGCGCGCCACCGACGAGGAACTGGCGGCCCATGATCGCGTGCTGGCCGCCATCGACAAGGCGAGCGGCGGCAAGACGGTCTGGCGGGCACTCGAGTCGTCGCCCGCCGCATCGACCACTCACTGAGGATCGTTCATCCGACGGGAAGGTGCGCAGGTGCGTGTAGAAATTGCCGATTTCGTCGACGGCGCCCGCTCGGCACGCGGCCTGGCGGTGATCATCGACGTGTTCCGCGCCTTCAGCCTCGCGGCGCACGCCTTCGGGCGCGGCGCGGCGGCCATCGTGCCGGTCGCCGAGATCGATGAGGCGCGCAAGCTCAAGCAGCAGCATCCGGACCACCTGCTCATCGGCGAACGTCACGCCCGGCCGCTGCCCGGCGTCGATTGTGGCAATTCGCCGGCCTTGCTCGAGGCTTTCGACCTGTCCGGTCGCACGCTCATCCACACGTCGCATGCGGGCACGCAGGGCCTGTGTGGCGCAACGGGGGCCGACGAGGTCATCACGGGCGCGCTGGTGAACGCGGCGGCGATCGTGCGCTACATTCGACGGCGCGCCCCGGCACGGGTGACCCTGGTGCGCATGGGTCACGAGGCCCGGGAGCGTTGCGCGGAGGATGACTACTGCGCCGAGCTGCTGGCCCGGCGCCTGCAAGGCGAATCTCCGGATACGAGCGACGTGCGCGAGCGTTTGCGCACTGCCGCAGGCGCCCGCAAGTTCTTCGACCCCAACTGCGACTGGGCGCCGGAGCGCGATTTCGAGCTGTGCACCCAGGTCGACCGCTTCGATTTCGTGCTGCGGCTCGATCGGCAGGCCTCACCGCCGGTGCTGCGACGCATCGCCGTGCCCTGAGGGGAGCACCCATGCCGCCGGTCGCGCGCACCATCTTGCTGCTGACCTTGTCGAACGTTTTCATGACGTTCGCCTGGTATGCGCACCTCAAGCACCTGAACCACAGGCCATGGATCATTGCGGCGCTGGCGAGCTGGGGCATCGCGCTGTTCGAGTATTTGCTGCAGGTGCCCGCCAATCGGGTCGGCTATACCGTGCTGACGCTGCCGCAGCTGAAGATCCTGCAGGAAGTGATCGCCTTGTCGGTTTTCGTGCCCTTCATGCTGTTCTACATGCGACAGCCGCTCAAGCTGGATTACCTCTGGGCCTCGCTGTGCATGCTCGGCGCGGTGTATTTCATTTTCCGCGAGTGAGGCAACCGGCAAGGCTGGACAGCGCTGCGCAAGCCGTCTTGGGGGCGTAGCGCTGCAACATAATTCCGATCGTCTTCGTCGACGCGTTTGCACTTTGGCGAACTGCTTCGCGCTGTCGCCGGCCCGCTGGTTTACACTGTCCGGCCGGCATGTAAACTTTCGACGGGCATAATGAGTCGCGCGACATGCGGACCAACTCGGAGCTTGCAAGCTACGTCACCGAGCACCTTGCATTCCTCGGCCGCATTTCGAATCGAGGAATCTTCGGCGGTATCGGCATTTTCATCGACGAGCGCCTGCTTGGCATCGTGATCGATGAGGTGTTGTACCTGCATACGGACGATGCGAACAGGGAAGATTATGTCTCGCGCGGCATGCCGCAGTTCAAGCCCTACCCGAATGCCTTCGACCTGACGACGGATCATCACCAGGTGCCCGAGGACATCGTGCACGATCCGCAGCGCCTGAAGGAGTGGGGCGAGCGTGCGCTCAAGGCGGCCATCGAGTCGGCCAGGGCGAAACAGCGCGCCGGCATCGAGCGGGCGCGGCGTGCGCGCATCGCCAAGAGCAAGAACAAGAGCGGCGCGCGGGCGAGCCGGGAGGTCACGGCGGAGGATCTGGCGCGGCTGCCGAAGCGTGTGCCCGGACGCCGCGTGCCCAAGGCGCGCGCCAAGCGAGCCGATTTCCTGGCGCGCGAGATCGAAGCGCTGCTCGTCGACGTGCACGGCAAGAAAAAGGACCGCGACAGCGAGGGCGGCGACAGCGGCAGCTCCGCCTGATGTATGTCGGCGGCGCTGGATGGCCGTCGGATCAGCCGCGGGTGAGCGCGATCAGCGCTTCGAGTGAATTCACCGGCTCCGAGCAGGTCATGCCGCGGCAGATGAAACCCGCGGTGCCGTCTGCCGGGCGCTTGGATTGCAGGGCGGGCGGCAGGCCGGGCGCCTCGTTCTCGATGGCGAAGACCAGGCGTTTCGGCGCATAGATGCGCGCGAGCGCATCGCGCCACCGGGCCGCCTCGGCGGCCGGCCCGCGAATCACCACGATGGCGGGCGGCTCCAGATGTTCCTCGAGGGCGATGAGCGATGCCGCGTGGGCCTGCGGATAGCGCTCCAGCATCGGCCAGGCCGCGCGCAACGCGCGCGCAGCGGCTTCGAGCCAACGTGGCTCCGCGAGCAGCAGCCCCAGCCGGTTGAGGCCGAGCGCGGCGAGGGCGTTGCCGGCCGGTATGGCTTCGTCGCCGAAGGACTTGTAGCGATGGATGAGCGTTTCGTGGTCGTCGGCGGTGAAGAAGAACCCGCCCAGCTCGCGATCCTCGAAGTGCGCGAGCAGGCCATCGGCCAAGGCGCTGGCGAGATGCAGGTCTTCGCTGCGCCAGCGCGCCTGCAGGGCTTCGAGCAGCGCGTGCAGAAGGAAGGCGTAGTCGTCGAGGTAGCCCGTGAAGCGCGCCCGCCCCTCCTTGTACACGGCGAGCAGGCGCCCATCCCGCCACAGCCTGGTGCGCAGGAAGTCGATCGCGTCCAGCGCCGCCTGGGTCAGCTCCGGGCGCGCCAGCATGCGACCGGCCACGGCCAGGCCGGCGATGGCCAGGGCGTTCCACGACGTCAGGACCTTGTCGTCGCGTCCCGGGCGCACGCGCTGCGCACGTCGCTGCAAGAGCGCCCGGCGCGCCTCGTCCAGGCGCGCCTCGGCGGTCCGCTCCTCGATGCCGAGCGTGCGGGCGATCTCGCCGAGCGGACGCTGCGCGTGGAGGTGCCAGCGGCCTTCGAAGTTGGGGCCGGCATCGAGCCCGAAACGCGGCGCGAACACCGCGAACTGCTCGGCTGTGAGCGCGCCTTCGACCTCGGCGGCGTCCCAGAGATAGAAGCGGCCCTCGTGGCCCTGCGAATCCGCATCGAGCGATGACCAGAAGGCGTCTTGCGGCGAGCGCATCTCGCGTAGCATCCACTGCGCGGTCTCGAGTGCCACGCGCTCGAACAGCGGATCGCCCGTGGCGAGCGCCGCCTGGGCGTACACGCCGAGGAGCTGGGCGTTGTCGTACAGCATCTTCTCGAAATGCGGAACCCGCCAGCTGCGATCGACCGCGTAGCGGCTGAAGCCGCCGCCGAGCTGATCGTAGAGGCCGCCCTCGGCCATGCGCGTGAGCGTCAGCGCCGCCATGTACAGCGAATGCAGGTCCGGGGATGCGCCCGCAGCGCTTGCCCGCCACAAGCGCAGCAGCAGCTCGAGGTTGGTGGGTTGCGGGAACTTGGGGGCTGTTCCAAAGCCGCCGAACTCGGGGTCGAATTCCGCGGCCAGGGCGCTGCGGGCCGCCTCGAGCGGCGCCAGCGACAGTGCGCCCACGTCGGCGGCCGGGCGCGGTGTCAGCTCGGCGAGCGCCTGCTCCAGCGCCTCGCCCTGACGCTGGATGTCCGTGCGGCGCGTGCGATAGAACTCGGCCACTTTGCGCAGCAGATCCGCGAACGCGGGCAGGCCGAAGCGTGCCTCTTTCGGGAAGTACGTGCCCCCGAAGAACGGCCGACGATCCTGCGGCGAGAGGAACATCGTGAGGGGCCAGCCGCCTGCGCGCTGCGTGAGCAGCTGGTGGGCAAGCTGATAAATCCGATCCAGGTCGGGGCGCTCCTCGCGATCGACCTTGATATTGACGAACAGCTCGTTCATGAGCGCAGCAGTCGCGGGATCCTCGAACGACTCGTGCGCCATGACGTGGCACCAGTGGCAGGCCGAGTAGCCGATCGACAACAGGATCGGCTTGTCCTCGCGGCGCGCCAGCGCCAGCGCGGCGTCGTCCCAGGGATGCCAGTCGACCGGGTTGGCCGCGTGCTGCAGCAGGTACGGGCTGGTTTCGGCGGCGAGACGATTACGCTGCGGGTGC
>QGUO01000594.1 GCA_003242495.1 Pseudomonadota bacterium
AGGCACAGCAGTCACTCGCCCGCGACCGCGATGCGGCGCTCGAGGCGAACCGTCTGAAATCCGAGTTCCTCGCGGACATCAGCCACGAGATCCGCACGCCCGAGCAGGTCGAGCTGGAGCTGCGCGAGCTGCTGCAGCGCACCGAGCTGGACGCCCGGCAGCGCCATCTCGCCGACACGCTGTTGCGTTCGGCGCGCTCGCTGCTCGAGATCCTCAACGACATCCTGGATTTCTCCAAAATCGAGGCCGGCAAGCTGCAGCTCGAGGTTGCGCCATTCTCCCCGGCCGAGGTGATCCAAAGCACCGCCGCGCCCTTCGCGGCAGCCGCCCAGTCCAAGCACGTCGAGTTCAAGGTGAACATCGACCCGCAGGTGCCGCCCTGGCTGCTCGGCGATGCGCTGCGGCTGCGCCAGATATTGAACAACCTGCTGAGCAACGCCGTGAAGTTCACTCACCGCGGCTCGATCGTCGTCACCTGTTCCGTGGATCGCGCGCACGCGCATCGGGTCGACTTGCAGATCTCGGTGGCCGATACCGGCATCGGGATCGCCGAGAACGTACAGTGGCGCGTGTTCGACCCGTTCAGGCAGGCCGAACCCGGCACGGCGCACCGCTACGGCGGGACCGGTCTCGGTCTGGCGATCGTCAAGCGTCTCGTGGACCTGATGCATGGACACGTCTGGATCGAAAGCGCACCGGGATGCGGCTCGACGTTCACCGTCACGGTCGGGCTCAAACCCGTCGGCGCAGCCAGTCTGCCGCAGAAAACGCCGAGCGCGACCGCCACGGGTGCGCGGTTCACGAGTGCGCACGCGCCGGCCGTGCTGCTTGCGGAGGACAACGCCATCAATCGTGAGGTGCTCACCGAAATGCTCGAGTACTTCGGGTGTCGGGTCACCGCCGTGGAGAACGGCGCCGAGGCGGTGGCCGCCGTCGCGGCCAGCAGGTTCGATATCGTGCTGCTCGATTGTCAGATGCCGGTCATGGACGGCCACGCCGCCGCGGCCGAGTTGCGCGCACTGGAGCGTGCGGCCGGACAGGAGCCTACGCTCATCGTGGCGCTGACGGCCGATGCCACGGTGGAAAACCGCGAGCGTTGTTTCGCCTCCGGCATGGACGCGGTCATCACCAAGCCCGTCTCGCATGTCAGCCTGCGCGAGCTCGTGATGCAGCGTCGTGTCAGCCCGGACGCGTCTGCGCACCACGCGTCCTAGCGGATGGGCGGACGCAGGACTCAGTATCCGGGCTCGAGCGCGACGATCTCGGCCATGCGGCCGTTGAGGTCGACTTCCTCGCCGACCTCCCGGCCGATCAATTGCTGTGCAATGGGTGCAATCCAGCTGATCAGGCCGGAGGCGGGGTCCGCTTCGTCCTCGCCCACCAAGGTGAACTGGCGCTCGCTGCCGTCCTCGTAGCGCAGCCGGACGCGCACGCCGAAACGCACCTTTTCCGGACGGGGGTCGACCTCCACCAGCCTGGCGCTGGCCTTGCGCCGCAGCCAGTAGCGCAGATCGCGCTCGACGCGAGCGAGTTCCACTTTGTCGTCGTTGCGCCGTGCGGCCTCGCGCGCCTGCTCCAGCTCGCGCACGGCTTGCTCGATCTGCCTCAGTCCACGCGGTGTCACGAAATTCGTGTGCTCGCTGACCGGGCGCTCCGGGAAATCGGGCACCTCATTGGTGTCGTTCTCGCGGACGAATGCGCGACTCATGGGACGAAAAGGCGACGCAGCGTCAGAAAGCGCCGCCTGCCGCAGTTTTCCTGACGACGGGCGGGAGAGAAACCGCACGGGCAGCGGCGTGGATGGCGTTGAGGATCGAGGAAATCACGGGCACAGGCTCTCAACGATGGTATCGGATGTCAATGCGGATAGAATGCAGCGCTTCCGCCGTGCCACTCGTACACGCCTGCCCAGTCATGAAACCATTCGCCGTCCGCCTGCGTGCCCGCATCGATGAACACGGCCCACTGTGTGTCGGGATCGACCCGTCGGCCTCGGTGC
>QGUO01000167.1 GCA_003242495.1 Pseudomonadota bacterium
GCGGACGCTCGCAGCTCGTCGATCGCGCCGACGAGGACACCAGGCAGCAGGCCGTCGACGAGCTCTGGGTGCGACAGATCAAGTCGGCGCTCATGGAGAACCGCTTCCGGCTCATGCAGCAGCCGATCGCCAGTCTGCTGGGCGAGGATCGCGGCATGTACGACGTGCTGGTGCGGATGCTCGACCCGCAGGGTCAGGAGCTGCTCCCCGCGGAGTTCATGGCCGCGGCGGAGCGCAACGATCTCATGAAGAACATCGACCGCTGGGTGATCGGCGCAGCGATGACGTTCTGTGCGAGCCGTCCGGTCAAGCAGCTCTTCGTGCGGCTGTCCAAGGATTCGGTGCGCGACCGCTCGATCCTCGCATGGCTCGGCAATCAGCTCAAAGCCGCGCGCATCGAGCCTCAGCGCATGGCGTTCGAGGTCAGCGAGCAGGTGGCCACCGAGTACCTGCACGACACGGCGGAGCTCGCTGCCGGCCTGCGCAAGGCGGGCTTCCGTTTCGCCATCGAACACTTCGGCTCGGGACGCGATCCGGCCCAGGTGCTGGCGCACCTGCCGGTCGACTTCGTCAAGATCGACGGCACGCTGATGCAGAACCTCGCGGTCAAGCCCGACCTGCAGGAACGCGTGCGCGAGCTCATCGAGCTGGCCAAGAGCAAGCAGGTGGGCACCATTGCCGAGCGCGTCTCGGATGCCAACACCATGGCGGTGCTGTGGCAGCTCGGCGTGGAGTTCATCCAGGGCTACTTCGTCAACGAGCCCGAGCAGGTGATCATCGGCTAGCCCGGACGGGGAGCGCGTCGCGGCCCACGCGTCGCGCTCCCGCCCCACGTGGGCCGGTGCAATGCGCTCGGCGATCCCTGCGGGTGCGCTCAGCCCTCCGCCGCCAGGCGATCGACCTTGCGCCAGCCGCGCGGCAACACCGCGCCGCGCTGGGCGCGTTCGCCGCGATAGGCATCGAGGTCGGCGAACTTGAGCGTCATCCGACGCTCGCCCGAGTACACCGCGAGACTCTGCCCCGGCGCCACCACTGCCACGGCGACCAGATACTCCTCGCGCGCCGCCGCCTTTTTCGAGGACAGGCCGAAAATCTTGTTGCCCTTGCCGCGCGGCAGCTCGGGGAGATCCTTGACCGGGAACGCCAGCAGCTTGCCGTCGCTGCTCACGGCGCACAGCAATGCGTCGGGCGCCGGCGGCACCGGCGCGGGCGTGAGCACGCCACTGCCCTCCGGCACCCTGAGCACCGCCTTGCCGGCGCGGTTGCGCGAATGCAGCTCACCCAGCCGCACCACGAATCCGTAGCCCGCCTCCGAGGCGATCACCCAGCGATCCTCGGGATCGCCGATCAGCACGCCGGCGAACGTCGCCCCATCGGGCGGATCGATGCGCCCGGACAGCGGCTCGCCCTGCCCGCGCGCCGAAGGCAGCGTGTGCGCGAGCAGGCTGTAGGCCCGGCCCGTGCTGTCGAGGAACACCGCCTGCTGCGTGCTGCGCCCGCGCGCTGCCGCGCGGAAGCCATCGCCGGTTTTATACGACAGGGCCAGCGGATCGATGTCGTGGCCCTTGGCCGCGCGCACCCAGCCGCGCTGTGACAGCACCACCGTCACCGGTTCGCTCGCGAGCAGCTCGGTCTGATCGATGGCCTGCGCCGCAGCGCGCTCGACGATGAGGCTGCGCCGCTCGTCCCCGTAGGCCTCCGCGTCGGCCAGCAACTCGTCACGCACCAGTTTGCGCAGGCGCGCCTTGCTCTTCAGGATCTTGTCGAGCTCGTCGCGTTCCTTGCTGAGCTGGTCCTGTTCGCCGCGGATCTTCATCTCCTCGAGCTTGGCCAGATGGCGCAGCTTGGTCTCGAGAATCGCCTCGGCCTGCGCTTCGCTCAGCTTGAAACGCTTCATGAGCACGGGCTTGGGCTCGTCCTCGCGACGAATGATGCGAATCACCTCGTCGAGATTCAGGTATGCAACCAGCAGACCCTCGAGGATGTGCAACCGCGCCTGGACCTTGTCGAGCCGCCAGGTCAGGCGTCGCGTCACGGTATCGATGCGGAACTTGAGCCACTCCTCGAGCAGACTCTTCAGTCCCATGACGCGCGGGCGCCCGTCGAGACCGATGATGTTGAGGTTGACCCGGTAGGTGCGCTCGAGATCGGTGGTGGCGAACAGGTGCGCCATGAGCTGATCGATGTCCACGCGGTTCGAACGCGGCACGATCACGATGCGGGTGGGGTGCTCGTGATCCGACTCGTCGCGCAGATCCTCCACCATCGGCAGCTTCTTCGCCTGGATCTGCGCAGCGATCTGCTCCTGCACCTTGGTGCCCGAGACCTGGTAAGGAAGCTGGGTGATGACGATCTCGCCGTCCTCCACCTCGTACACCGCGCGCACCCGGATGCTGCCGTTGCCGGTCTCATAGATCCGCCGGATCTCGCTGCGCGGCGAGATGATCTCCGCGCCGGTGGGAAAGTCCGGCCCCTGCACGTGCTTGCACAGCTCGCGCAGCGTCACGTCGGGATCCTCGAGCAGGCGCACGCAGGCGGTGACGACCTCGCGCAGGTTGTGCGGCGGAATGTCGGTAGCCATGCCGACGGCAATGCCGGATGCGCCGTTGAGCAGCACGTTCGGCACGCGCGCCGGCAGCAGCACCGGCTCGTCGAGGGTGCCGTCGAAATTCGGGGTCCAGTCGACGGTGCCCTGCTCGAGCTCCGACAGCAGCAGCGCGGCATAGCGCGTTAGCCGCGACTCGGTGTAGCGCATGGCCGCGAACGACTTCGGGTCGTCGGGCGAGCCGAAGTTGCCCTGCCCGTCCACCAGCGGGTAACGGTAGGAGAAGTCCTGGGCCATGAGCACCATGGCCTCGTAGCACGCCGAGTCGCCGTGCGGATGGAACTTGCCGATGACGTCGCCGATGGTGCGCGCCGACTTCTTGTACTTGGCCGTGGCCGACAGGCCGAGCTCACTCATGGCGTACACGATGCGCCGCTGCACGGGCTTGAGCCCGTCGCCGATGTGCGGCAGCGCGCGATCGAGAATGACGTACATCGAATAATCGAGGTATGCCTTCTCGGTGAACGCGCGCAGCGGCAACCGCTCGATGCCTTCGAAGTTCAAACTGGGTTGGTTGGGCATGTGATCAAACCTGAACGTCTGCGAGGTTGCCCTTGGTCTCGAGCCACTCGCGGCGGTCGCTCGCGCGCTTCTTCGCGAGCAGCATGTCGAGGACCTGCTCGGCCTGGTCCTGTTCGTCCACGGTGAGCTGCACCAGGCGGCGCGTTTCCGGCGCCATGGTGGTCTCGCGCAATTGCATGGCGCTCATCTCGCCGAGACCCTTGAAGCGCGTCACCACCGGCTTGGCGCGCGGATGCTCGGCGGCGATGCGGTCGAGCACCCCGGCACGTTCGGCGTCGTCGAGTGCGTAGTACACCTGCTTACCGACGTCGATGCGATACAGCGGCGGCATGGCCACGTACACGTGCCCGGCGAGCACCAGCGGACGGAAGTGTCGCAGGAACAGCGCACACAGCAGCGTGGCGATGTGCTGACCGTCGGAATCCGCATCCGCCAGAATGCACACCTTGTGATAGCGCAGGCCGTCGAGATTGTTCGATCCCGGATCGACGCCGAGCGCGATGGCGATGTGATGCACTTCCTGCGATTGCAGCACCTGCGCGGAATCGACTTCCCAGGTGTTGAGAATCTTGCCGCGCAGCGGCATGACCGCCTGGAACTCGCGATCACGCGCCTGTTTGGCCGAACCGCCCGCGGAGTCGCCTTCCACCAGGAAGAGCTCGGTACGCCGTGGATCCTGCGCCGTGCAATCGGCCAGCTTGCCGGGCAGCGCCGGACCGCTCACCACGCGCTTGCGTGCCACGGACTTGGAGGCCTTGAGCCGCGCCTGGGCGCCGGCGATGGCCAGCTGCGCGATGCGCTCGCCGGTCTCGGGATGCTGGTTGAGCCACAGCGCAAACTGGTCCTTCACCACGCCCGAGACGAACGCCGCCGATTCGCGCGAGGACAGCCGCTCCTTGGTCTGGCCCGCGAACTGCGGCTCCCTGATCTTGGCGGAAAGCACGAAGCTCACGCCTTCCCAGACGTCCTCGGGCGCCAGCTTCAGGCCCTTCGGCAGCAGGTTGCGGAACTCACAGAACTCCCGGATCGCATCCGTCAGGCCGAGGCGCAGACCGTTCACGTGCGTGCCGCCCTGCGGCGTCGGCACCAGGTTGACGTAGCTTTCCTCGACGCGCGTGCCCTCATCGAGCCGCCAGGCCACGGCCCACTCGGCCGCCTCCTGCTCGCTCTGGACGTTGCCGCTGAACAGCTCCTGCGGCAGCCACTCGCCGCTGCCGAGCGCGTCGCGCAGGTACTCCTTGACCCCGCCGGTGTAGAGCCACTCCTCCTTCTCGCCGGTCTGCTCGATGGTGAGCGTCACCTTGAGGCCGGCGCACAGCACCGCCTTGGCGCGCAGCACATGCTTGAGCCGCGGCACGGAGAAGTTCGCGGACTCGAAGAATTGCGGATCCGGCCAGAAGCGCAGCCGGGTGCCGGTGTTGTTCCTGCCGACCTGGCCCACCACCTGCAGCTTCGAGCGCACCTTGCCGTCCTTGAAAGAGATGTGATGCTCCTTGCCGCCGCGCTTGACCCAGCACTCGAGGCGCTTCGACAGTGCGTTGACCACCGAGACACCGACGCCGTGCAGACCGCCGGAGAACTGATAGGTCTTGTCCGAGAACTTGCCGCCCGCGTGCAGGCGGGTGAGGATGAGCTCGACGCCGCTCACCTTCTCTTTCGGATGAATGTCGACCGGCATGCCGCGGCCATCGTCGGCCACTTCGAGCGAACCGTCCTTGTAGAGCGTCACCTCGATGCGCTTGGCGTGGCCGGCGAGCGCTTCGTCGACGGAGTTGTCGATGACCTCGTGAGCCAGGTGGTTCGGTCGGCTCGTATCGGTGTACATGCCGGGACGACGGCGTACGGGATCGAGCCCGCTCAAGACCTCGATATCGGAAGCGGTGTAGGACTGGACCATCTAGTTGCGTTCGGCGATTGAGGGAAGCGCGCGGGATTACTGTACGGGTTCGGAGAAGCGCGCGGATTCTAGCACGCGGTCACCGCGGTCATATCGACCCGTTGCGACCGTTCGCGACGGCGCATCCGTTGCGCACGTCGCAGCACGCCCGCCGCGTCGCGGGCTGCCGACACCCTCGAGCCGCGTGGTCGAGCGCGGTCAGTTCTCCGGGATCATTCCCCGGGACGGGTTTCCCGGGAAGCCGGCGCCCGCTGGCGAGCGGGCGCGCGGGACATCACTGGTGCGGGACCAGATCATCGGCCAACGCATCGCGCGTCGGCTTGGGCAGGGGGCGCAGCTCGTGGCGATAGTGCTCGTGATCGATGCCGACGGCGATGTCGGCGCCCTCGCGCACTCGCGCGCACATCTCGGGCGTCAGCTCGAAGCGCATGAAATGCACCGAGGAGGTCTTCTCCTCGTTCTCACGGTCGAGGTCCTCGTCGGCGATTGCCCAGACACGCTCGAAGCCGTCCACTTGCACCCAGCAGCGATCCTCGACGCCGCGCAGGCGCGCCAGCTCCGCCCGGCGCACCTCGGGATCGGGGAACTCGAGCATGAACGTGACCTTCCAGTTGTGCCCGTCGGGGATCAGAGGATTGTAGGCGTCGAGCTCCTCCTGGATGCCCTCGGCCTCGAAGATGCGCTCGACGCGCAGCATCTCCTGCACCTGGTACTGGATGGTGAGCTGATCCTCGAAACACCAGGTGGCATTCGGCCCGACGCCCACCGTGCGACGCTTCTTGTGATCCATCACCTTGGCGCGGAACTCCTTGCGAGCGGCCGAGTACTGCTCGAGACTCATCAGGTCGGAGCGGCTGAGTTTTCGCTGATGCATGGGTTTACCCTTTGATCGATGCGCGCCGCCTTCAGATGCCGTAGGCCATGCGCAGAAGCTTGAGTGGATGCACCGGCTCGCGGCGCGGCTCGAGGCCCGATTCGATCTGGCGCGCCGCCATCGGACAGTCGCTCGAATAGAAGTCGGCGTCGGCATCGGCCACCCGACGAATGACCGGGCGGGCGATCTTCATCGACACCTCTCGATACTCGCGCTTGACCGCGTAGGTTCCATCGTGCCCCGAGCAGCGCTCGATGGGCTCGACGGCGGTGTCGGGGACGAGCGTGAGCACATCGCGCGTTTTCAGACCCAGGTTCTGCACACGCAGGTGACACGGCACGTGGTAACTGATGCGACCGAGCGAACGTGCGAAATCGGTGCGCAGCAGGCCCGCCGTGTGACGCTCCCACAGATACTCGAAAGGATCGTACGTGGCTTCCTGCACCTTGCGCACCCGCTCGTCCTCCGGGAACAGCAGCGGCAGCTCCTGCTTGAACATCAGCGTGCACGAGGGCACGGGCGTCACGATGTCCCAGCCCTCGTCCACCAGGGCCGCGAGGTGCGGGATGTTGAATTCCTTGAGCTTGGCCACCGTCTCGAGATCGCCGATCTCGAGCTTCGGCATGCCGCAGCAACGCTCCTGCGGCGCGATGGTCACGGGAATGCCGTTGTGCTCGAACACCGCGGTGAGGTCCTCGCCGAGGGCCGGCTCGTTACGATTGCCGTAGCAGGTGGCGAACAGCGCCACCTTGCCCCGGGTCTTGCCGCCGGGCGTGGGCTCGAGCGCGGGTTGCTTGCGACGCGCATGGCGCTTGCGATACGTCGCGCTGTGATACTTGGGCACGGGCGCCTCGGGGTGCACCCCGAGCACCTTGTCGAGCATGGAACGGCCGAAGGCGGTCTGATTGACCTTGTTCACCACCTCGGCGACCACCGGAATGCCGGCCAGGCTGCCCACCAGGTCGGTGGAGCTGAGCAGCTTGTCGCGCGTGCGCACCGGCATGATCCGGAACTTGTATGCCTTGGCGCGCAGCATGAGATGGGGAAAGTCCACGTTCCACGGATGCGGCGGCACGTACGGGCATTTCGACATGTAACACATGTCGCAGAGATAACAGTGGTCGACCACGTCCCAGTAGACCTTGCGGTCCACCCCGTCGAGCTCGCCGGTGCTCGACTCGTCCACCGCATCGAACAGCGTGGGAAAGGCGTTGCACAGGTTGAAACAGCGGCGGCAACCGTGGCAGATGTCGAAGACGCGCTCCATCTCCTTGAAGAGCGATTCCTCGTTCCAGAAGTCCGCCTCACGCCAGGAACGGGATGACGCGTCGGCGCCTCGAGGCTGCCTTCGCGGTTCTCGGAGCGGTTACTGGTTGCAGTGGGTTGCTTGGACACGGAAGTCCCTCACCTGCCTGATCGACCCTCAAGCG
>QGUO01000595.1 GCA_003242495.1 Pseudomonadota bacterium
CATCGAACAGCGTGGGAAAGGCGTTGCACAGGTTGAAACAGCGGCGGCAACCGTGGCAGATGTCGAAGACGCGCTCCATCTCCTTGAAGAGCGATTCCTCGTTCCAGAAGTCCGCCTCACGCCAGGGAACGGGATGACGCGTCGGCGCCTCGAGGCTGCCTTCGCGGTTCTCGGAGCGGTTACTGGTTGCAGTGGGTTGCTTGGACACGGAAGTCCCTCACCTGCCTGATCGACCCTCAAGCGGTGGAAGAGTTGTTGGGAACGCCGCGGCGCGCGCAACGCGCCACCGCACCTGATGAAGGCCGCGAGCGCCCTTCTCGGCGCGCTCGCGGACCAAGTGTGGACAGGCGACGATTACAGGGAATCGAGCGCCTTCTGGAAGCGGTTGGCATGCGAGCGCTCGGCCTTGGCCAGCGTCTCGAACCAGTCGGCGATTTCGTCGAAGCCCTCCTCGCGGGCCTGCTTGGCCATGCCCGGGTACATATCGGTGTACTCGTGGGTCTCGCCGGCAATCGCCGCCTTCAGGTTGTCGGGCGTCGAACCGATGGGCAGGCCCGTGGCCGGGTCGCCGACCGCCTCGAGGTACTCCAGGTGACCGTGCGCGTGGCCGGTCTCGCCTTCCGCGGTCGAGCGGAACACCGCGGCCACGTCGTTGTAGCCCTCGATGTCGGCCTTGGCGGCAAAGTACAGATAGCGGCGGTTGGCCTGCGACTCGCCGGCAAACGCCTCCTTCAGATTCTTCTCCGTGTTGGTGCCCTTCAGGTTTTTCATCGCAAGAACCTCAGTGGTTTGGACATTAGACCTAGTCTAATAGCTAGGGAATCTAGTCCGCCGCCTGAGGCAAGTCAACGCATTTGACCGACCGCAGCGCGACGGGCAATCTTGCGCGCGCAGCTGCTGCGGCCGCACGGCCCAGCGGCCCGGCCGCCACCGGCGACATTACCCGACCGCCCGAAAGAAGTTCATCCGCGTGAGCACCGACATGCCCGCCAATTCCCCCGAGGAGCCGACACCGGCTCCGGATTTCGAGCGCTCGCTGGCCGAGCTCGAAGCCATCGTCGAGAAGCTCGAGCACGGTGAGTTGTCGCTCGACGAATCGCTGCGACAGTTCGAGCGTGGCGTGGCCCTCACGCGTGCCTGCCAGGAGGCGCTGAAACAGGCCGAGCAGAAGGTCGAGATCCTGCTGCGCAAGGCCGACGGCAGCGACGACTACGAGACGGCGCCGTTCGATCCCGACGAGCTCGACCGCGACGGCTGAGCCGGGCGTCCGTGGACATCCGACATTCCGCCGAGTTCGAGCAGCAGCTTGCCGCCTGGCAGGCGCGGGTCGAGGTGCAGCTCGAGGCCCGCCTGCCGCCTGCGGACGCCCCGCCCGAGCGCCTGCACGCGGCCCTGCGCTACAGCGTGCTGGGCGGCGGCAAACGCATCCGGCCGGCGCTCGCCTATGCAACTGCCCGCGCGCTCGGCATCGAGGAGCGCCTGGTCGACGGCGTCGCGTGCGCCGTCGAGCTGATCCACGCCTACTCGCTGGTCCACGACGATCTGCCGGCCATGGACGACGATGATGTGCGTCGCGGCCGCCCCACCTGCCACAAGGCATTCGACGAGGCGACCGCCATCCTCGCCGGCGACGCCCTGCAGGTGCTGGCCTTCGAGAGCTTGGCGAGCGGCCCGGGCCTGCCGGCCGACCCCGGGATACGCCTGGAGCTGGTCCGCCTGCTGGCCGCCGCCAGCGGATCGGATGGCATGGCCGGCGGCCAGGCGCTCGATCTGGCCGCCCTGGGACGCAGGCTGTCCGCCGAGCAGGTCGAGGAGATGCACCGGCGCAAGACCGGTGCGCTGATCCGCGCCGCGGTGCTCATGGCGGCCTGCTGCGCGCGAGGATCCCCGGGGCTCACCCCTGACGCCGAGGCCGCGCTCGAGCGTTACGCGAGCGCCATCGGTCTCGCCTTTCAGATCCAGGACGACCTGCTGGACATCGAGGGCGATGCCGAGC
>QGUO01000168.1 GCA_003242495.1 Pseudomonadota bacterium
TGCCTAGACGGATCGCCACCTGCTTCAGGTTGAGCAGAATGTCGACCACGTCCTCCTGCACGCCCTCGATGCTGGTGTACTCGTGCAGCACGCCGTCGATCTCCGCCTCGGTGATGGCGCAGCCCGGCATGGAGGACAGCAGCACGCGACGCAGGGCATTGCCCAGCGTGTGGCCGAATCCCCGTTCGAACGGCTCGATCACCACGCGCGCCTGGCTGGGGGTGGTCGGGGTGACCTTGACGACACGTGGCTTCAGGAACTCGCCTACGGATGCCTGCATGGACGATTCACCTTAGTGCTTACTTCAATGTGACCGCGGCGCGCTGCCGCGGAAGCCGGGCATCTGCACGATGACAAATGCCCGCGACCCGCCATTACTTCGAATACAGCTCGACCACGAGGTTCTCGTTGATGTCGGGCAGAATGTCGTCCCGGTCGGGCAGCTGCTTGAAGACGCCGGAGAACTTCTTCTCGTCGACTTCCACCCAGTCAGGGAAGCCCACCTGCGCCTTGATCTGCAGCGCCGCCTGAATGCGCAGCTGCTTCTGCGCCTTCTCGCGCACCGCGACCACGTCGCCGGCCTTGCACTGGTAGGACGCGATGCTCACCACCTTGCCGTTGACGGTCACGGCCTTGTGGCTCACCAGCTGACGCGCCTCGTTGCGGGTCGCAGCAAAGCCCATGCGGTACACCACGTTGTCGAGGCGGCCCTCGAGCAGCTGCAGCAGGTTGGCGCCGGTGGCGCCGGGACGGGCGGCGGCCTTCTTGTAATAGTTGAGGAACTGCCGCTCGAGCACGCCGTACATGCGGCGCAGCTTCTGCTTCTCCCGCAGCTGCAGGCCGTAGTTCGACAGCCGGCCGCGGCGCTCGCCCTTGATGCCGCCCGGCGGCACTTCGAGCTTGCACTTGGCGTCGAGCGGCTTCACCCCGCTCTTCAGGAACAAGTCCGTGCCCTCGCGGCGCGACAACTTGCACTTGGGACCTAGATAACGAGCCATGAACTTTCCTCGCCCCCGCCGTCAGCGGTACTGGCATTCCCGATCGAGTTCAGACGCGGCGCTTCTTCGGCGGCCGGCAGCCGTTGTGCGGAATCGGCGTCACATCCGAGATGTTGGTGATCTTCAGCCCGCACGCATTGAGCGCGCGCACCGCCGACTCGCGCCCCGGACCCGGTCCCTTCACGCGCACCTCGACGGTCTTCACCCCGTGTTCCTGGGCCGCAGTCCCGGCCTTCTCCGCCGCGACCTGCGCGGCGAACGGCGTGCTCTTGCGCGAGCCGCGGAACCCGCAGCCGCCGGAAGTGGCCCACGACAAGGCATTGCCCTGGCGGTCGGTGATCGTGACGATGGTGTTGTTGAACGACGCGTGCACGTGCGCGACCGCATCGGTCACGTGCTTCTTGACCTTCTTGCGGCCCTTGCCGCCGGACTGCTTTGGATCGGCCATAGTGTTTCTCTGGAATCCTGCTTTGCACCCTGCCGGTGCCGGTCGGTCTCGACCGGCGCTCGGCCACACACGATACCGTCGTGCGCGCTGCGCCCGATGGGCGGATTACCTGCCCGGAGGCGCGTTGCTCTTCACCGCCGCCTTGCGCGGCCCCTTGCGGGTGCGGGCGTTGGTGCGCGTGCGCTGGCCGTGCACCGGCAGGCCGCGGCGGTGACGGATCCCGCGGTAGCAACCGAGGTCCATGAGACGCTTGATGTTCATGGACACTTCGCGGCGCAGGTCGCCTTCGACCGTGAGCTTGCCGATCTGCGTGCGCAGGGCGGCCACCTCGGCCTCGGTGAGATCCTTGACCAGCGTGTTGGTGTCGATACCGGCTTCCTTGCAGGCCTTCATGGCCTGGGTGCGACCGACACCGTAGATGTGAGTGAGACCCACCCACACGTGCTTGTTCATCGGTATGTTGATGCCTGCGATGCGGGCCATCGGGACCTCTCCCCGCGACGAAAAGCGCGGAACTATAACCTAAAAAACGCCAAAACTCAACGCGTTAAAAATCAGCGACTTGGGCCGCCCCGGCGGCTCGGCCGCCATGCACCGGCCGGTCACCACCGTGCGCCGCTCCCGGTTCAACCCTGACGCTGCTTGTGGCGCGCGTCCGAGCAGATCACGTACACCACGCGACGCCGCCGCACGACCTTGCAGTTCTTGCAGATCTTCTTGACCGAAGCCCGTACCTTCATGACCCTCTCCACGCGGCCGCTCGTGCGGCCCGCCAACACAATCGATTCTGTCCTGCCGCGCCCCGCCCGGCGGCGGGCGGAACGCCCTTCCCCGCGGAAACCCGCCGGCGCCGCGGTCTGGCCGACCCGGCGGGCCGTCCTCCCGCCGGCGGTGCCAGGCACCGCCCGGCCGCCGCGTCACGCGCCCGGCGGACGCCCGTAGCCGCGCAGGTTCGCCTTCTTCATCAGGCCCTCGTACTGGTGCGACATCAGGTGGGCGGCCACCTGGGCCTGGAAGTCCATGCTCACCACCACGATGATGAGCAGCGAGGTGCCGCCGAAATAGAACGGCACGTTGAAGCGCGAAATCAGGAACTCCGGCAACAGACACACCAGCGTCACGTACAGCGCGCCCCACAGCGTCAGCCGGGTCAACACCTTGTCGATGTACTCGCCGGTCTGCTGACCCGGGCGGATGCCCGGGATGAAGGCGCCCTGCTTCTTCAGGTTGTCGGCGGTTTCCCGTGAGTTGAACACCAGCGCGGTGTAGAAAAAACAGAAAAAGATGATCAGCCCGCCGTACAGCACCATGTGCAGCGGCTGTCCCGGATTCAGCCCGGCGGCGATGCTCTGCAGCCAGCCCAGCCCCTCGGCCGTGCCCGACCAGCTGGCGATCGTCGCCGGGAACAGCAGCAGGCTGGAGGCGAAGATCGCCGGGATGACGCCGGACATGTTGAGCTTGAACGGCAGGTGGGTGCTCTGGCCGGCGAACACGCGCCGCCCCTGCTGGCGCCGCGCGTAGTTCACCTGGATGCGCCGCTGGCCGCGCTCGACGAACACCACGAAGGCGGTGACGCCGATCACCATCATGAACATCAGGAGGGCGAAGGCGGCGTTGATCTCGCCGGTGCGCACCAGCTCCAGCGTGCCGCCGATCGCGGACGGCAGCCCGGCGACGATGCCCGCCAGGATGATCATGGAAATGCCGTTACCGAGCCCCCGCTCGGTGATCTGCTCGCCGAGCCACATCAGGAACATGGTGCCGGCGATCAGGGTGACGGTGGACACCATCAGGAACTGCGGACCGGGGTTGATCACGACCCCCTGGTTCTGGAACGCGATCGCGGCCGACAGGCCCTGCACAGCGGCCAGCAACACCGTGCCGTAGCGCGTGTACTGCGTGAGCTTACGCCGCCCCGACTCGCCCTCCTTCTTGATGGCGGCCAGGGACGGCACCACCACGGCCATCATCTGGATGATGATGGACGCGGAAATGTAGGGCATCACCCCCAGCGCGAAGATCGACAGCCGCTCCAGCGCGCCCCCGGAGAACATGTTGAACATGTTCAGGATGGTGCCCTGCTGCTCCTCGAAGAAGCGCGCCAGGGCCACCGGATTGATGCCCGGCACCGGGATGAAAGTCCCGATGCGGAACACAACCAGGCACCCGAGCAGGAAGAACAACCGCTGTCGCAGCTCGGCGAAGCGCGTCATCTCGCCGAATGCGGCGAGCGGGGGAGCGGTCGAGGACTTCGTAGCCAATGCAGTTCTCGGGTTCGAGACGGTTCCTTAGGCCTCGATGCGGCCGCCGGCCGCTTCGATCGCGGCGCGCGCGCCCTTGGTGACATGCACGCCCTTGACCGTCACGGCACGGGCGACCTCGCCCGAAGCCACGATGCGGGCGCGCAGCGCCTGGGCAGGCACCACGTTCGCCGCTTTCAGGGTGCTGAGATCGACCACGTCACCCGACACCTTGGCGAGCTCCGACAGACGCACCTCGGCCACCGTCGGGGCCACCTTGGAGCGGAAGCCGACCTTGGGCAGCCGGCGCTGCAGCGGCATCTGGCCGCCCTCGAAGCCGACCTTGTGGTAGCCGCCCTTGCGCGAGTGCTGGCCCTTGGTGCCGCGGCCGCAGGTCTTGCCCTGGCCGGCCGAGATGCCGCGGCCGACCCGGCGGCGCGGTTTCTTGCTGCCCGGACCGGGCGAAATCGTATTGAGGCGCATAGTTGCTGTCCTTCCGTCAGAAATCCCCGCTCCCTCGACCGCTTGCCGGAACCGCCGGCTCGTCACGCACGAGACGTGACTCGAGGGGCCATCCCCTCTGGGGCGAAGTCGATGTCGCGCGGGCTCTAGGTGTTCCTCGCCTTAGACCTCTTCCACCTTCAGCAAGTGCTGTGAGGTGCGAATCATGCCGCGGATCTCGGGCGTGTCGGCCACCTGCACCGTATCGCGAATCCGGCGCAGGCCCAGCCCGCGCACCGTCGCCTGGTGGCGCTTGGTCTGGCCGTTCGTGCTCTTGACGAGCGTCACTTTCAGGGTCTTGGTGGTGGTGCTGGCCATGGTCTTCAACCCACGATCTCTTCGACGCGCTTGCCGCGCTTGGCGGCAATCTCTTCCGGCGACTGGATCGCGGTCAGGGCGTTCATGGTCGCGCGGATGACGTTGATGGGGTTGCGCGAGCCGTGGCTCTTGGCGAGCACGTTGCGCACCCCGGCGCACTCGAACACCGCGCGCATGCCGGCGCCGGCGATCACGCCGGTACCTTCGGCCGCCGGCAACATGTACACACGCGTCGTGCCGTGCTTGCCCTTGACCGCGTAATGCAGGGTACCGCCCTTCAGCGCCACGGGGGTCAGGTTCTTGCGCGCCTGCTGCATGGCCTTCTGAATGGCGATCGGCACTTCACGGGCCTTGCCGTAGCCGAAGCCCACCCGGCCACGCCCGTCGCCCACCACGGTGAGGGCGGTGAAGCCGAATTGCCGGCCGCCCTTGACGACCTTGGCGACGCGATTGACCGCAACGAGCTTCTCGATGAACTCGTCGCCTGCCGCTGCTTTCTCGATTCTGGCCATAAGTTAGAACTCCAGCCCGCCTTCGCGGGCCGCCTCGGCCAGCGCCTTCACGCGGCCGTGATACTTGAATCCGGAGCGGTCGAACGCCACGCGCGTGATGCCTGCAGCCTTGGCCTTCTCGGCGATGGCCTTGCCAACGGCCGCCGCCGCGGCGATGTTGCCCGTGCCCTTGAGATTGGCCCGCACATCCGCCTGCAGGGTCGAGGCGCTGGCGAGCACCTTCGACTGAGGATCGAAGATCTGCGCGTAGATGTGCCGCGGCGTGCGATGAATCGACAGCCGCAGCGCTTTCAGCTCGCGAATCTTGGCGCGCGTGCGCACCGCCCGCCGCAGCCTTTGCGCATTCTTGTTCATCACTTCTTCTTCGCCTCCTTCAGCACGACCTGCTCGCCCGCGTAGCGCACGCCCTTGCCCTTGTAGGGCTCCGGCGGCCGGTACGCGCGGATGTCCGCGGCCACCTGGCCGACCTGCTGAATGTCCGAGCCCTTCACCAGAATCTCGGTCTGGCTGGGGGTTTCGATGGTAATCCCCTCAGGGGCCTCGTAGACGACCGGGTGCGAGAAACCGAGCGTCAGGTTCAGGTTACGGCCCTGCGCCTGCGCACGATAGCCCACCCCGACCAGCTCGAGCTTGCGCTCGTAGCCCTGGGAGACGCCGTGCACGATGTTGGCCAGGTGCGAACGCACGGTGCCCGCCACCGCAGCGGCCTGGCGCGAGCCGTCCTGCTTTTCCACGCGCAGCTCGTTTCCTTCCTGCACGACCTTGACGCGCCCGTTGAGCGGCAGGCTCAAGGTGCCCTTGGCGCCCTTGAGCGTTACCGCCTCGGCGGTGATGGTCGCCGTGACGCCCTGCGGAAGCGGCACCGGCTGCTTGGCTACTCGAGACATGTCTTGCTTCCCATTCGAACTGGTAAGTGTCGGCTTACGGGCATCAGGAAACGATGCACAGCACTTCGCCGCCGTGGCCCGCCGCCCGCGCCTCGCGGTCGGTCATCACGCCGCGCGAGGTGGAGACGATCGCCACGCCGAGACCGCCCAGCACCTTCGGCAGCTCGTCCTTGCCCTTGTACACACGCAAGCCCGGGCGGCTCACCCGCTCCAGCCGCTCGATGACCGGCCGGCCCTGGTAGTACTTGAGCTGCACCGCCAGCACCGGCTTGCCGTCTTGCTCACGGGAGGCGAAGTCCTCGATGTACCCCTCCTCCTTCAGCACCTTGGCGATCGCCAGCTTCAGCTTCGAAGCAGGCACGATGATCTCGGACTTGCCCGAGCTCTGGCCGTTGCGGATGCGGGTCAGGAAATCGGCGATCGGATCCGTCATGCTCATAGGATTCGTTGCTCCAGGTTTCCAGCCGTTACCAGCTGGCCTTGCTGAGGCCCGGAATTTCGCCGCGCATCGTCGCCTCGCGCAGCTTGTTGCGTCCGAGGCCGAACTTGCGGTAGTAGCCGCGCGGCCGTCCGGTGATCTGGCAACGGTTGCGCAGGCGGATCTTGCTCGAATCGCGCGGCAAGGCCTGCAGCTGCGCCTGCGCCGCCTCGCGTTCCTCCGGGCTCGTAGTGGGCTTGCGGATAATCTCTTTCAGGCGCGCCCGCTTGGCCGCATAGCGTGCCACCAGCTTCGCGCGCTTCACTTCGCGATTGACCATCGATGCCTTCGCCATAACCTCGCCCTGTCGTCTCTGCGGTGACGTGTGGGTGCCCGCTACTTGCGGAACGGAAAATTGAACGCTTCGAGCAGCGCGCGTCCGGCCTGATCGTTCTTCGCGGTCGTGGTGATGGTGATGTCCATGCCACGGATCGCGTCGATCTGGTCGTAGGCGATCTCCGGGAAGATGATCTGTTCGCGCACACCGAAGTTGTAGTTGCCGCGGCCGTCGAACGAGCGCGGGCTCACGCCGCGAAAGTCGCGGATACGCGGCATGGCGATGTTCACCAGCCGGTCGAGGAACTCGTACATGCGCGAGCCACGCAGCGTGACCTTGCAGCCGATGGCCATCCCGTCGCGCACCTTGAAGCCGGCGACCGACTTGCGCGCGCGCGTCACCAGCGGCTTCTGCCCGGTGATCTTGGTCAAGTCGTTCACGGCGTTGTCCAAGATCTTCTTGTCCGCGGCGGCCTCGCCCACGCCCATGTTCACCGTGATCTTCTCGATCTTCGGCACCTGCATGCGATTGGCGAGACCGAGGGATTTTTGCAGCTCCCCGACGACCTTCTCGCGATAGTACTGTTCAAGTCTGGCCATATGGCTTCTCACTCACGCAATCCCGATAAGCGGCATGCTCTTCAAGACGCCTCAGGCG
>QGUO01000596.1 GCA_003242495.1 Pseudomonadota bacterium
TCCACGGTCGGTCCGCGCCAGGCGCTGCCGGCCTTGATGCCGAACAAGTTGTGCGTGCTGGCGCCGTGCGCATCGCGCAGCGGACGCTGGCCCCAGCCCGACTCGAGCGCGGCATGCGCGGCCACGAGCTCGGGCGCGACGCCGAGGCGGCTTGCCGCCTGCCGCGCCCAGGGGGCGATGCGCTCGAGGAACGCCTGCTGCTGCTCGACGGGCACGCCGGGCTCCCCGGGCGGCGCCGCGACGCCGCTCGTGGCCGGCGGCGACAGCCAGGCACGCCGCACGCTCGCTTCGGCGCCCAGGGTGAAGGCGCGTGTGAACCGGGGCGCGCCCGGCTCGGCGCCGGCAATGAAATCACGCACCTCGCGGTTGACCTCGCGATACAGCGCGCCGAAGCCGGCCTGCGTCGCCGGCCGCGCGACCTCGAGCGGCAGCGCGATGCGCGCGTGCTCGCGCGCGATGGTGGCCGCGACCGTGGCGTCAGCGCGCAGCATGGACCGCCTCGTAGGTGTGGGTCTCGCCATGCAGCACCCGCTGCATGATTTCGTGCTGTGTCACCACCACGTGCCAGTTGCGCTGGTTGAGTTCTCGACATTCCTCGACCAGCGCCTCGAGCGCTTTCCAGCACGCCTCGAACGCCTCGCGCGAGCTGCCCTGCAGCCGCGCGGCCACTGCACGGATCGACGGACGGTCCTTGCACAGCCGGCTGGCGAGCTCGACACGCTCGCGTCGCCGTGCCTCAAGCTCCGTGGCGATCTGGGTCAGGCGCTCGGCGATCTCCTGCATCACGCCGGCGCGATGCTGTACGGCGGCGTTGAATTGCGCCGCGAGCAGCTCGCGCAGGGTGCGATAGCTGGCAATGTCGGCGCGCATGCCCTCGAAGATCCGCACCACGGCCTCGCGCTCGGTCATCGCCCGCCCCGGTGATAGGCCTCGATCAGCGCAGCCAGGCGCGCGGGGTTGAACGGCAGCTCGCCACGCGCCAGCTTCTCGCGCAGTTCCGCGACGCGCGCGGCATCGATCTCGGGCATCTCGCGCAAGGCCTGCAGAGTCGGTTGCAACACCGCCGACTGCAGCGCTTCCCCACGTGCGGGCGCGGCCGCGCCCGGCGGCGTCGCACAGGCGGCCTCCCCGGTCTTTCCCGCCGGCGTCGTCTCGGTGACCGCCGTCGCAGCGTCCCGCGTGGGGATGTTCGACACGATTTTCATGTGAGGACCTCGGGACCTGGATTTGGTGACATCGGTTTTCATGTTGCTCAGCCGGCCGGACGCAGCTCATTGCGCAACGCCTCGACGGCCGCGGCATCCGGCAACGCCGTCAGCACGCCCTCGACCAGCGGCTGGGCCTCGCGCGGCGCGCCGAACATGGCAGCGATGCTGCGCGCCTGGCCCTGAGTGAGGATGAGCAGCTCGATGCGCCGGTTCTCGGCGGCCGTGGTGTCCTCGATGTTGAGAGGCGCGCCGTCCGCGAGACCGACCACTTGCAGGACGGTGCGCTCGGGCATGCCGCCCGCCAGCAAGTGAGTGCGCGCCGCCATGGCGCGGTCGCTCGACAGGCGCCAGTTCGAATAGCCGCCGGGGCCGGCATTGGCGTAGGGCAACGAATCGGTGTGCCCCACGATCAGCATCTGGTTCTCGATGGCGGCGAACAGGGGGCCGATGCGCTCGAGCAGTTCACGAAAGGGCTTGGACGGCACGGCGCTGCCACGCTCGAACATGCCGCGCTTGTCCGAGTCATGCAGCATGACGCGCAGCCCGTAGGGCGTGATCACCGACTGCAGGTTGCCGGACAGGCCGGCCTCCTCGCCCAGCGTCGTCAGGATCTGCGCCAGCTCCATCATCTCCGCCGGCGTCTCGAGCCGCGCCCGCGGCGGCTGTAGCACCTCGCCGCGCAACAACACACCTTCGGCCTTCGAGCCGCCCCCCACCTGCGGGTCGCGCGAGATCATGCTGCCGCCCGGTCCGCCGCCCTCGTCGAGCATCCGACCGAGACCCTCG
>QGUO01000169.1 GCA_003242495.1 Pseudomonadota bacterium
CTGCTCGGCCTGGATCTCGTCGTCGCGCATGCCCTGGTCCTCGTTGCCGGGCGGAACCGCGCGTCTGCGGTCACGCTCTTGCTCGTTGGTCATGCTTCCATCCTCCTGATCCACAACGCCGCGCGCTCGGCGCCTCGAAGGGAACTCGCCGTGACAAAAAGAGTTCAGGCAGGTGGAACGAGATGACACGAGACAGGAGGATCGCGCCATGCCCGTCGAGCCCCGAACCCGTCCGCCCCGCAGCGTTCCGGAAGACTCCATCAACCGTTCGCTGCTCGAGGCCGAACCGCCCGTGCCGTCGGTCGACTCCGTGTTCCACGGCGAGCGCGTACCGCAGGGACCGGACGAGGAGCGGGCAGCGGAAATCGCGCGCATGGCCTATTGGCGCGCCGAGAAGCGTGGGTTCGAACCGGGACACGAGCTCGAGGACTGGCTGGCCGCCGAGAAAGAAGTGGATGCGCGCGCACGCACGCGCATGGCGGTGGAACCCGGCGGGGATACGGGACATTCATGAGGCTCACGACGCAATCATTGACTTGACGCACTATTACTTTTCCTGTCACGCGTCCGCTCGCGGACCCATTTGACAACCCAGGGGAGCCCGCCATGGCCAGAGCCGTCGCCACCCGATCAAGCGATCTGCCGAAGGATGCAATCGCGTTACTGAAGAACGACCACAGGACCATCGAGCAGCTGTTCGACGAATTCGAGCGCACGGAGGAGGACAGCGAGCTGTCGCACCTCGCCGAGCGCATCTGCCAGTTGCTCAACGTGCATGCGCAAATCGAGGAGGAATTGTTCTATCCGCAGGTCCGCGCCGCTTTCGAAGAGGAAGCCGGCGAGGAGGCCGTCGAGCTGGTCGACGAGGCCGCCGTGGAGCATGACACGGTCAAGAGCCTGATCGCCCGGATCGAATCCATGACGCCCGACGATCAGGGATTCAGGCCGACCGTCAAGGTGCTCGGCGAGTACGTCAAGCACCATGTCCGCGAAGAGGAGCGCGAGATCTTCCCGAAGCTGCGCAGCGCCCGCGTGGACGTGAAGCAGATGGGCACGGCACTCGCCGATCGTAAGCACGCCCTCATGGAGGAACTCGGGGTGCCCGAGGAGGAAACGCGCGCCGCCGCCCCGGCCCGGCGCAAGCGGGCCAAGACGACCGCCCGCGCCCGCGGGCGCAAGGCCACAGGGCGCGCTGCAACAGCCTCGCGGCAGCGCGCACGGGCCAATGGCGGTCGCACCGCGCGGCATTGACGATGTCAGATGACGTGAGTGCTGCGCCGGCATAAATATCCGCTGATCCTGCTCATCCTGGCAGCGCTGCTCGTAGCACTTCGGGCGGCGCTGCCCGAGATCGTCGAGCGCCAGGTCAATGCCAGGCTGCATGCCCTGGACGCCTACGAGGGCAGCGTCGAAGACATCGATCTCGCGCTCTGGCGCGGTGGCTACCGGATCGACGGACTGCGCATCGTCAAGAAGCACGGCGCGCAGCAGCGGCCCTTTTTCAGCGCCGAGGCCATCGAGTTCTCGATCGAGTGGCCCAATCTGCTGCGCGGGGCGCTGGTCGCCGAAGGGGTGTTTCATTCGCCGAGTCTCAATCTGGTCCAGGCGCCCGACGAGCAGCGCACGCAACTGGGCGATGAAGAAGACTGGACGAAACGCCTGAGGGAGTTTTTCCCGTTCCGCATCAACACTTTGGAAATCCTGGAAGGAACGGTGACCTTCTTGGCCCCCGGTATCGAGGCTCGAGACGCGCTCTCGGTGCAGCACGTGCACGGCAGCCTCGTCAATCTCACCAATGTCGCGCGCACGTCCGAGGAGGCATTCGCGAGGTTCGGTTTGCAGGGCCGGGTGCTCGGCGGCGCCCCACTGCGTGTCACCGGACGCATCGATCCGAGCGCCGCGCAGCCCGCCTTCGAGGTAGACCTCACGCTCGAGCGCGTGCAGCTCACGCAGGTCAACCCGTGGCTGCTGCAATACATCAAGGCCAAGGCCGACCACGGCGATTTCCAGCTCTATCTCGAAGTGGCGGCAGCCGACGGCCGTTTCGAAGGCTACGCCAAGCCGTTGATGCAGAACGTCGAGATCGGCCGTACCAAGGCAGCCGAGCGCAGCGTGCTGCGCGGGCTGTGGGAGGGCGTGGTGGACTTCGCCACGGAGGCGCTCGACAACGAGCAGACGGATCAGGTGGGCGCGCGCGTACCCTTCAGCGGCAAGATCGAGAATCCCGACGCGGACATCGTGGCCACCATCGTGAGCGTGCTGCGCAACGCGTTCGTCTCGGCGTTCGCGCGGTCGCTGGAAGGCAGCGTCGGCGTGCGGGAGGTGAAGGAGGATCTGTCGAAATACAGCGAGCCCGAGCGATGAGCCCGCCAGGCAAGACCTTCCTCCCCCGGATGTCCCGGGGGAGGAAGGTCATCGGCATCAGCTGTGATAGGTGTCGCGGAAGGTCGAGTAGACCTTCTCCTGGGTGGTGATGAACTCGAGCAACGCCGGGCGACCCTCCTTGGTGGCGCGAATGGCGTTGATCAGGGCATGCACCACCTGCGAAGGCTCGGTCACGCGCTCGGCATGGCCGCCGAATGCCTTGGCCATGTCGGCGTAGTTGCCGGAGATGTCGGTGGAGTCGTACCTGTCGGTAGACACCTTCATCACCGGGATTTCCATCGCCATCGAGTAGTTGTTGAACAGGATGGACAGGATGGGGATGTTGCAGCGCACCGCCGTCTCGAAGTCCATGCCGGTCATGCCGATGGCCGCATCGCCCCAGACGTTGATGCACAGCTTGTCCGGCTGGGCGAGCTTCGCGCCCAGGGCGAGGCCAAGGCCGTAGCCGAGCTGCGTGGACTTGCCCCAGCCGATGTAGCTGAGCGGCGTGATCGACTTCCAGAACGGCGAGAGCTCGTCGCGCGGGCTGCCGGCGTCGTGCGTGATGATGGTATTCGGCACGTCCGCGACCTGCATGAGGTCCCAGATGACCCGGTAGGGCGACAGGGGCTTCGACTCGCTCGTGAGCCGCGGCATCCATTCCTTCATCCATGGATCGTTCTGTTCGCGGATGCGCGCGGCCACGGCATCGGCGCGGCCCCGCGGCTTGCCGCCCAGGCGATCCTTGACGGCCTCGACCAGCATGGCCAGGGTCAGCTTCGAGTCACCCACCAGCGGATGCTCGGTCGCAATGTTCTTGTTGATGTCGAAGGGGTCCACCGTATTGTGGACGAAGACCTTGTTCGCGGTCGGGAAGCGGATGCCGAAGGGCGTGGCGGTGAAGCTCGCGCCCACACCGAACACCAGATCGGCGTCCTGCACATGCTGGAACACCGCGCGCGGCATGGCCACGCCGCCCGAGCCGAGCGACAGCGGATGATTCTCCGGGAACGCGCTCTTGCCCTCGAGGCTGGTCGTGATGGGTGCCTCGAGCAGCTCGACCAGCTCGCGCAGCTCCGCCCAGGCCTTGGCATAGTGCACACCCTGGCCGGCGTAAATGAGCGGGCGCTCCGCGGCGATCAGCGCCGCCGCCGCCTCGTCGACCGACTTGGCGTCAGGCGCGGTGAGCGCACGGCGCGAGGGCTTGTAGTCGATGGGCGTGGGCACCTCGGCGTCCCACATGTCACCGGGGATCTCGAGCAGCACCGGTCCCGGACGGCCGTTGCGCGCCTGCGTGAAGGCGCGACGCAGCGCCGGCACCACCATGTCCGGGGTGGTGATGGTCTCGCAATGCTTGGTGACGTGCTGGAAGTTCAGCGCCGAGTTGAATGCCGGCTTGACCCAGGCCGTCGAACGCGACGGGCCACCCGGAATGACCACCAGGGGCACGCCCTCGGAGTAGGCCTGCGCCACGGCGCCGAAAGAGTTCTCGATGCCCGGCCCGGACTGCATGCAGAACACGCCCACTTTCTCGCCCGAGCTCAGCCGGCTGATGGCATCCGCCATATGGGCGCCCACGCGTTCCTGGCGGACGATCACCGGTCGGATTCCCACGGCCGCTGCCGTCTCTGTCAGTGGATTGAGCGGATATGCCAGGAGGTACTCGACACCTTCGATCTTCAATACCTCGGCAATCGCCTGTCCTACATTCATTGTCATACCCCCAGCCGAAAAACCGCAAACCTACTACTTAGGCGCCCGACTATAAACGTCCTTGTCTCTTCTTAAGGGAACGAGCCGCGTGGGACGGCTCGCGGCGCGTTGTCAAGTCCCCAAAACGTGGGATGCGCCCCACTCGCGGGGGCGCCGAAGCCGGATTTCGCGCCTGCCGGCGGCCCGCCATGGCGAAGCGGGGGATTCGAGAACGTGAAACTGGTCATAGTCCCGCGCAGGCGGATTCCACCAAGGACCGGGCGTCGTGGCGACCCAGGCCCCTTCCCCGGCGGACTGGCGGCGCTCAGCGCGCCACGCAGGCCCGCCCGGCGGGCGTCGCCAGGCGAGCGGCCTGCGCGCCGCGCACCCGTTGCGCCGCGCAGCCGACGTCGGCATCCAGCGCCAGGGCGAGCGCGGCGGTCAGCACGGCATCCGCGCCGCGCGCGTAATCCGCGAACGTGGTCGGCACGCGCACGTCAGGCGCCAGCGAGATGGGGCGCTTCGGCCCGAATATGCGCGTCGCCCACAGGCAGGCGGCCTCGCGGCAGGGATTGCCCCAGTCGTGGAAGTAATCGCTGTAACGGACCTCGATCCCGGAATGCGGCAGTTGGACCAGATCCCCCTCGGCCCAGAACCGGGGCTCGTCGCCCATGACTTCGCCCATGAACAGGACCCGCTCATCGCCATGCATCTCGAGCATGGCGGCGGTGACCAGCGCCGCCGAGAAGGTCACCGGCCCGGTGAGCACCAGCACCTTGCCGCCCGCCGCGACCAGCTCCGGCAACGCCTGCGCGAACAGGATGGTATTGAGATAGTTGCCGCCCATGTTGTATCGCAGATCGACGATCACGGCCTGCGGCGCCGAGTCCACCAGTTCCTTCATGGTCATCTCGAACAGCTTCAGGTCGAGGCGCACCTCGTCCACGCTGTAGATGCGGTTGCTGCGCAGGTACAGAACTCGCGGCTCGCTCGACAGCCATTCGTATTCGAGATCGGTTTCCGAGCGAAACGCCGCCGGCCGCACCTGGAGCGCATCGAGCACGTGCACCCATCGCCCGGGCGCATCCATCGCCTCGGGCAACAGCACCTCCCAGGTATGGCCGCGCGCCGGCTCGGCGTCCGCGTGCAACTCGACCTGGCGACGCGTGCCCGAGCGATCGCGCACGGTGAGCGCGACCGTCTCGGCGCCTGGCGAGATCCCGGCCCGCTCGAGCGCCCGCGGGTTGGTCAGGAACGGAGTCGACTCCACCTTGCGGTGCGCATCGTTGCCGGGAATGAATTGCGACACGCGCTGCAACGCTTCCTCGGGCGACGCCCGTCCGATTCTTTCGATCTTCGCGCCCACCAGCCCGGCGTGGTCCGCACGCGCGCTGACGACGAACAAACCATCATCGAACCACCACAGGCGCACCGGTAGCGAGGGCATTGCCGGCAAGTGGGCCGCCGAGTGTCCATTGCCGCTCAGCGCCGCCAGGCGGGCGACCTCGAGCGCGAAATCGTGGGGGTGCATGCCTTCGACCTGCGTCGTCGTCCTGCGTAATGCGAGCTCGAAGCGCTCGCGGCCTTCGGGGGTGAAGCTCCGATCCTTGCGTGCCCAGGTCTGCCCGAGAACGGCGAGATCCTCGCGCATCTGCGCAGCGGTCAAACCCTGCGCCGGTGTCTGTGCGGCCGCCGGCGGCACGGGAAACAGCGGCGCACACAGCGCACCGAAGGCAAAAAACTTCGCCCAAACACGCGTGCAGCGAGACATGGATCGCTCCTGTCCAAGGATGACGTGATCGTTGCGACGCACACCGTGGGCGAAAAGGTTGCAGCACGCGACGCGCTTCCCGCCGCGCGGCCCCGCCGTGTCTTGGGTTATGCTCCGGCAGGAACGCGCTTCCTTGGCCCGCCGATGATCCCTTTACGCGACGACAACCCTTCGAGCATCACGCCGCTCGTGACGATCGCCTTCATCGTGCTGTGCGTGCTGGTGTTCCTGTGGCAGGCCTCGCTGGGCCCCGAGCGCGGGCAGATGGCCATCTACGCACTGGGCGTGATTCCGGCCGTGTTGCTCGGGCACGGCGAGCTGCCACCGGAGCTGGCCGCCGTGCCGCCCGCCGCCACCATGTTCACCTCCATGTTCATGCACGGCGGCTGGATGCATCTGCTCGGCAACATGCTCTACCTGTGGATCTTCGGCGATAACGTCGAGGACAGCATGGGGCATGCCCGTTTCCTCGTGTTCTATCTGCTGTGCGGCCTGGCGGCCGTGTTCGCACAGGCGTTGCCCGAGCCGGACTCGACCATCCCCATGGTCGGCGCCAGCGGCGCCATCTCGGGCGTGCTCGGCGCCTACCTGCTCCTTTATCCGCACGCACGCGTGCTGGTCGCGATTCCGCTCGGCTTCGTGCTGCACACCGCGCGCCTTCCGGCCGGGCTGGTGCTCGCGCTGTGGTTCGGGCTGCAGCTCCTCAGCAACTTGATGACGCCCGCCGGCCAGGGTGGCGTCGCCTTCCGGGCGCACATCGGCGGTTTCATCGCCGGGATGCTGTTGGTTCCGTTGTTCAAGCAGCGGCGCTTCCGCCTGCGCGCGCCCTGGCACTGAGTCGTCGACACGCTGCCACGGGCGCGCTGGAAACGGCCCACGCTCTCACACGACGCCGCCCCGCCTCCGGCCCCGGTCCGTCGGGGCCGGCGTGCCGAACGCCGACATGCCGCGGACGGTCGGTTCGCGCGCGTGGTGTCAGGCCACGTGCACGTCGAGCAGCGCAGGCCCCGGCGATTCCAGGGCCGCGCGCAGCGCCGGGGCCAGGTCCGCGGGACGCTCGATACGCTCGCCGCTGCAGCCGAGCGAGCGCGCCAAACCGGCGAAGTCGATCCCCGGAAGCTCCGTGCCGACGAGCGTCGAGATCTGGAAATGCGAGCTGAACTCGTTGAGCGCGGCGTAGCCTGCGTTGTTCACGATCACGATGGTCATGGGCAGCCGCAGGTCGGCGGCCGACCACAGCGCCTGGATCGAGTACATGCTCGAGCCGTCGCCGAACAGGCCGATGACGCGGCGTCGCGTCCCCTCGGCCAGCGCCACGCCGACGGCCGCCGGCAGGCTGTGCCCCAGACCGCCGCTCGCGCAGGTGAAGAAACTGCGTGGACGATCGATGGGCAGGTACGCCTGCATGGTCGGCCGACTCGAGGGCGACTCTTCCACCCTGTCTCTAAAAAACCTCAGACCGTCCAGCAAAAGAGGAACACGTAGA
>QGUO01000597.1 GCA_003242495.1 Pseudomonadota bacterium
GGTTTCGAAAGGGGGGAATTGCATGCGAATCGCTCGTTTCGGCGCGGCTGCCGGCCTGCTGGGCCTGTGCTGCGCGGGCCTCGACGCCGAGGGGGCGGCGCCGTCCGCCGGTGAGCTGGTCTATCAGCAGTACTGCGCGGTGTGCCACAGCGCGCAAGACATTCCCAACGTCCCCTCGATGGAGGCCATGCGTCAATTCGCGCCCGAGGCCATCGTGCGCTCGCTGGTCGATGGCAAGATGGCCGTGCAAGGCTCACACCTGAACGAGGCGGAGCGCCGTGACGTCGCGGAGTTCCTCAGCGGGCGACGCCTCGGCACGACGCCAGTCGCCGCCAAGGCCAATGTCTGCCGCGATCCCCGTCCCATGGGCGATCCGTCGCAGGGACCGCGCTGGAACGGCTGGGGCAATGACATCCACAACACGCGCTGGCAACCGCGCGAGCTGGGCGGGCTCACCGCCGCCGATCTGCCCAGGCTCGAGCTGAAATGGGCCTTCGGCTACCCCAACGTGTCCTCCGCGCGCATGCAACCGAGCTATGTGGGTGGTCGGCTGTTCGTCGCCACGGATGCCGGCGATGTCTATGCGCTGGATCCGAAGACCGGCTGCGAGTACTGGCACTACCAGGCCCAGGCCGGGGTGCGCACGGCGATTTCCGTGGGCGTCTATGAGAATGCGTCGGGCCGCGGCACGGCCGCCTACTTCGGCGACGGCCGCGCCAATGTCTACGCGGTCGATGCCGAGACCGGCCAGCTGCTGTGGATGCGCAAGGTCGATGAGCACACGGCCGCGGCGATCACCGGCTCCCCGACGCTTCATGACGGGCGGCTGTTCGTCCCGGTGCAGGGCGTGCGCGAGGAATCCACCGCCGGCACGAGCACCTATCCGTGCTGCACCTTCCGCGGCAGTCTGGTCGCCCTCGATGCCCACACCGGCGAGGTGCTGTGGAAGACCTACACCGTCGACGAGCCCAAGCCGCGCGCCAAGAGCAAGGAAGGCGTGCAGATGTGGGGACCGGCCGGCGTCGGCATCTGGTCGGCGCCCACCGTCGATCCCAAGCGCGGCCGGGTCTATGCCGCGACCGGCAACGCCTATGCCGCGCCCTCGCAGCCCCTGGCGAACGCGGTGATCGCCTTTTCGATGGCAACCGGCGAGATCGAGTGGTTCCGGCAGATCACGCCCGACGACAACTGGGCCTTCGGCTGCATCCAGCCGACGGCCGATCCCGCCGCCTGCCCCGAGGAGGTCGGACCGGATCATGACTTCGCCGCGCCGCCGGCGCTGGTGACGGTCAATGGACGCGAACTGCTGGTGCTGCCGCAGAAATCCGGCATGGCCTGGGCGCTCGACCCGGAGCGCGCCGGTGCCATCGTCTGGGAGCGGCGCATCGGCCAGGGCAGCGGCATGGGCGGCCAATGGGGCGGCGCCAGCGACGGCAAGAACGTGTACATCGGCATCGCCGACCTGCAGACCGAGACGCCGGGCGGCATGCGCGCCCTGGACCTGGCAACGGGCGAGCTGGTGTGGAGCAAGCCGCCGCAGCCGCTGCTGTGCGAGCCCGGGCCCGGCTGCCTCGCCGGCCAGGGCAGCGCGGTCACGGCGATCCCCGGTGCCGTGCTCTCCGCCGGCGTCGACGGCGGCCTGCGCGCCTATTCGACCGAGGACGGCAAGGTGTTCTGGACCTTCGATACCGGCCGCGAGTTCGACACGGTCAATGGCGTGCCGGCCAAGGGCGGCGGCATGGACGGCGCCGGCCCCGTGGTCGCGGGCGGCATGCTGTTCCTGAGCTCGGGTTATGGCGGGTTCGTCTCCCGCCCCGGCAACGTGCTACTCGCATTCGGGCTGCCCGAGCGCACCGAGGTCTCGAGCACCCGCGGCGCGCGCTGAGCGTCAGCGACGGCGGATCGTCCGGTGCGGCTGTGCCGGCGCCGTCACGCCTGGCTGCGTGAGGCGCCCTCGCCGGGCTGCACGCGACCGGACGACGCCGCAGCGC
>QGUO01000598.1 GCA_003242495.1 Pseudomonadota bacterium
GTCTGAGCCTGGGCGCAGCGTTTTGCGGCGTGTGGATTTGGGCCTAGCAGAATCTAGAGAAGATCGAGCGCGCACGGGCGGCGTTCGACCGGCGCACCAAGCCCGAAGACAAGTCCATGTCCCGCAGCGTGTGAGCGGACGACTCCTCGACAGAGCCGCAGCGTGGCTCTTCAGTGCACGTTGGCCTTGGAGAGCAGGTTGAGCACGGCCACACCCGCGACGATCAGCCCCATGCCCACGAATGCCCAGGCATCGAGTTTCTGTCCGAACACGATCCAGCCGATGGCCGCTATCAACACGATACCGATGCCCGACCAGACGGCGTAGGCGATGCCCACCGGGATGGTCTTGAGTGAGATGGCGAGCAGGTAAAAGGCCAGGCCGTAACCCACCACGACCACAAGGGATGGCGTCGGCTGCCTGAACCCTTGGCTGGCTTTGAGCGCCGACGTGGCGATCACCTCCGCGACAATGGCCAGAGACAGGAACATCCAGCTTTTCATCGAGCCCTCGGACACCGAAACGACCGCCCCATTGTGCGTGGCTCGGATGTGGTGGCGGTAGTCTTGCGGCGCCTGCCGCGATGGGCTTGGCTGTTGCGCGGCAGCCTCCCCTCCCTGGCGGCCCCATGACGCGAGCGCAATGCGCACGCCTGGCCCGTGCCTCCCCTTTCGCGCAGAATACCGCCCGGATCAATCAATCACGCGAATGAGCATCTTCGCCATGTGCGTGGCCGGTCGCCAGCTTTCGCGGCCCCCCTTGACCCGAGGTTTCTTGTGGCCATGATGATGCCTCCGTCACGACGAGAGAAGCATGATTCCAAGCAAGCGACGATGGAAGCCGGCCGGCTTACTGGTCTACGCAGCCTTGGTCGGCTGTATGGCATCGGAGACACCCGAACCCGGCAGCGCTGAAACAGAGCGAGCTGCGGTCGCCGACGGCAGTGAGCCGGTGTCCGAAGCGCGCGCGACCATCGAGCACTACCTCAGCAAGCTGCCGGATCGCGACTACGTCAAGACCTACGGTGGACCAGAGCATCCGCGCACCTGGTATACCGCTGCGGAAGCACTGGGCGAGATCGGCAAGCCGGCCGTCCCGGCATTGATCGAGCGACTCGACAGCCCCGATCCCTATGAGCTGATGCTGGCGCTGTATGCACTGATGCTCGCCTCGCAGGACCCGGCCCTCATGGCCGAGACCGAGGGCGATTATCTGCGCCTCGGCACCGTCCTCACCCCCGACACCAATGAGGAGAATCGCCGGCTGGCGCTGGACTGGTGGCGGCGGCATCAGCACTTGTGGCGCTGACCCTCGCCTGCCGCCGGGGCGTAATCGGCAGACGAGCAGGAAGCCCAGAGCACATTGCCTCGTCGCGCGCTCACGGACCCGGCGGCAGCCTGATGCGCGTCACCGCGGCACGGGACGGCCTGCCGTGCCGTGGGTGTGGCGCCGACGACGGCGCCCTGCGCGCCCAAGATCCTGCCCGGTGCGTGGTGGCGTACGTGACCAGCGAGCTGGCCCAACGGGGACGATGCCGTCGCGCACCAGGGTCTCGAAGTGGCGTCAGCGCGTCGATTCTTCCCTGCGCCACTCGATGCCGGCCTGATCGATTCGAGCTTGCGCCTGCTCGAGGCATTGTCCGCCGCCTGCGGCACAGTGGCGCGCCTCGCCTTTCTGATCAGGGCGATAGACAGTCAGCAGCCGAGTGACTTAGCCTGGGCACCAGAATCCGGGCCGAACACAAGGCAAGCAATCACCGGACCGCATGGGGGGAGCCGATGCAGACGGGAACTCGCGATCATCGCACTGCCGCTGCTGGCGACCTGGCAAACGGCCCTTCGCACCGCGCCCGGTTCGTTGGTTCACGAGCGGGCGACCTGCGCAGGCTCCTGATCCTCGCAATGATCTTGGTCCCACCGGCCGTATTGGCCGAAGACCCTCGCAACCGGGACTTCGATTTCGAGTCCGGTGCGTGGACTGTGCAGGCC
>QGUO01000170.1 GCA_003242495.1 Pseudomonadota bacterium
CACTTGGATCAGCGGACGCTTGGCGCCGCCCGAACCGTCGGCCACTTGGATCAGCGGACGCTTGGCGCCGCCCGAACCGTCGGCCACTTGGATCAGCGGACGCTTGGCGCCGCCCGAACCGTCGGCCACTTGGATCAGCGGACGCTTGGCGCCGCCCGAACCGTCGGCCCACGCCACGCCGGCACCACAAACGAGAATTGCAATCGCGGAAACGAGCTTACGCATGACAAAATCCCTCCCCAGGGAAATGAGAAACCGTGCACACTCCGGGACCTGCACCGGCTGGGTGCACCGCGCTAAGCGACGCCCCCGTGTGATTCCCTTCACAGGTTTCGGAGGGCGCCGGCATATTCAGAGGAATACGTACCGACGGGGGAGGAAAACGCCTTAGTTATAGGTCAAATAAAGAGACACCTGTGGCGGGCTTGCCCATACACTGGGCGCACGATGTCTTGTAAAGAGAATGTGGCACGCTCGAACGACTGCGGGCACGCGGGGTTTGTGCAGTGCCGCATGAGAAATGGCGTTTCCTGCGGTGAGCGTTAAGATTCCCCGTGTTCGGCGAAACGCCCTGCCACAGGGAGTACGACTCTGAGCAACACGATCGCAGCGGCCGTACCTTCGCCAGACCGACAGGCGGTGACACGCCTGCTGTCAGCCTGGCAGTCGGGGGATACTCGGGCGCTCGAGCGCCTGACGCCACTCATCTATGACGAGCTGCGCCGGCGTGCGCGGCATTTCATGCGCCGCGAGCGTCCGGGACATACGTTGCAGGCGACGGCCGTGGTTCACGAGGCCTTCGTCAAGCTCGTGGAGATGAACATCCCCTGGCAGGATCGTGCGCATTTTTTTTCGATCGCCGCGCGCCAGATGCGGCGCATCCTGGTCGACCATGCCAAGGCGCGGTTTCGCGACAAGCGTGGCGGCACCATCACATCGAACTCCGGTTCCATGGATGAATACAGTCACGGAGCGGGCGATCCGCTCACCACGAGCAGCATCGATGTGATCGAAATCGACGAGGCGCTCGAGCGTCTCGCGGAGCACAATCCGCGACTCGCGACCACCGTGGAGTTGCATTACTTCGGCGGACTGACGTACCAGGAGCTGTCCGAGACGCTGAAGACGTCGGCGGCCTCCGTCGATCGCGACCTGCGGCTCGCCAAGGCCTGGATCCTCAAAGAGATACGCCCACGACGCGCGCACATGGACGACTGAGATGGTTTCCTCCGGCACAGCGGGCTCCGACACGCGCTGGGAGCGGCTGCAGGAGCTGTTCTCGGCGGCCGTCGAGCTGCCCGAGGCGGAACGGGCGGCGTTCGTCATCGGCCGTACCCACGACGACGAGTCCCTGCGGGAGGAGTTGCTCGCGCTGCTCGCCTTTGACACCGGTCGGTCCACGGGCCCGCTCACCAACGCGGTCGGCGCGGCGATCGATGCAACCACCCGCGACCGCCGTCGCGCGGCGCTCGGCAAGATCATCGGCAACTACCGGCTGGTTTCGGTGCTCGGACACGGGGGGACCGGCACGGTCTACCTGGGTGAGCGCGCCGATCGCCAGTACTCGGCGCAGGTTGCGATCAAGATCGTCGACAACGCTGGCGTGCACGCCGATCTCGGCATGCGCTTTCGCGCCGAGCGACAGATTCTCGCCAGCCTGAATCACCCGAACATCGCACGCTTGCTGGATGCCGGCGAAACGCCCGAGGGCTATCCCTACATCGTCATGGAGTATGTCCACGGCGAGCCCCTGGATCGCTATTGCGACCGCCAGCAACTCGACCTGCGCCAGCGGCTCAAGCTGTTCCTCGAGATCTGCACCGCGGTGCAATACGCTCACCAGAACCTGGTCGTGCATCGCGACTTGAAGCCGGCCAACATCCTGGTCACACCGGAAGGCACACCGAAGCTGCTCGACTTCGGCATCGCCAAGCTGCTCGACGCGGGCGACGCGAGCGCCGCTCTGGCGTTGACGCGCATGAACGACCGGCTGCTGACGCCCGAGTATGCGAGTCCCGAGCAGATTCTCGGCCAGCCGGTCACGACGGCAAGCGACGTGTACGCGCTCGGCGTGGTGCTCTATGAACTGCTCACCGGCACGCGTCCCTACATCGTGCCGGCCACCGCCAGCCAGCTCGAGCTCGAACGCTCGATCTGCGTGAGCGATCCACAAAGGCCCAGCGTCGCGGTGCGCCGCGCGATCGACACCGGTCCGCTCGCGGGACAAGCGGACATCGGCGCGATCGCTGCGGCGCGCGGTCTGCCGCCCGAGCGCCTGGCCCGGCGCCTGACCGGCGACATCGACGCGATCGTCATGCGGGCGCTACGCAAGGAGCCGCAGCACCGTTACGGCTCGGTGGATCAGCTCGCGGAAGACGTGCGTCGTCATCTCACCAACGAGCCGGTCGTGGCGCGCCAGGGCAACTGGCTCTACTACTCGCAACGCTTCATCCGCCGCCACACCATCGGCGTCGCCGCCGGCGCCGCGTTCTTCCTGTTCGCCGTGACGGTGGCCGCCACGATGTCGCTGCAGGCTCAGCGCATCGCGGCCGAGCGCGACCGCGCCACCCAGGAAAGCGAGCGTGCCGAGCGCGTCTCGAATTTCATGCTCAATGTCTTCCGCTATGCCGAGCCGTTCCAGCACTACGGCGAGCCCGTCACGGCGCAGGAGCTGCTGGAGCAGGCGGCCAGGAGCATCCAGGGCGACCTCAACGAACAGCCCGAAGTGCGCGCCAGGCTGCTGGAGGCCATTGGGCGGGCATTCCATCGCCAGGGCCAGCCGGACCGTGGCATCGCCTATCTCGAAGACGCCCTGCACATCCTGCGCAAGCTGGGCGCCGGCAACGATCCGGCCACCGGGTCCACGCTCACCGAGCTGGCCATTGCGCTGCGCATGGCGGGACGGTTCGAAGAAGCCGATCGGGCGTTTCAGCAGGCGCTCGAGATCTCGCGTTCCGCCAAAGGCGAACGCACCATCACGCACGCCCGCATGCTGGTCGACCTCGGTCGCCTGCAACTCGATCAGGGCCAGATCGTCGAGGCCGAACGCCACTTGAGCGAAGGTCTGCAGATCACTCGCGATCTCCGGGGTCCCCGGGACCCGGAAGTGGCCGCCATCCTCAACGACATCGCCCGCGCCCGGCTCTGGCAGGACGACCTCGAGGGCGCCGAGGAAGCGGCCGTGAGAGCGGTGCACATCTACCAGGATTCGGGACTGCCCGAGCTGCACCCCGACCGCGTCATGGCGGACTACATTCTTGCGGAAGTCTTTTACTTCCGTGGGCGCATCAACGATGCCGGCGCGCTCTATGAGCGCACGCTGAACGCCCAGCGCCGCCTGTACGGCAACACCAGCAGCCAGACGGCGGACACCATGGATTCCCTGGCCCGCATCCGGTTCGCCCAGAACCGCTTCGACGAGGCCGAGCAGCTCGCCCGCGAGGCGGTGGAGGGCTACGTCAAGACACGCGGCGAGACACACTACGGCACGGCATACCTGCAATCCTCGCTCGCGCGCATCCTGACCAAGCGCGGCAAATACGCCGAGGCCGAGACGCTGCTACAGGACGCCTTGGCCACCTTCTCGAGCACACTGCCGCCCGACCACCAGTACATCGCCGCGGGCGAGTACCTTCTCGGCGAGGTCTTCCTCGCGACAGGCCAGCTGCCGGACGCCGAGGCGACACTGACGTCGTCCATGAATCGTTGGAAACGCACCGATTCGGCCGAATGGCGCTGGGCCCGCTCGGCAAGCGCGCTGGGCGAGGCCATCTACCGCCAGGGACGGGTGCGCGAAGCGGAGAAGTACCTGGTGGAGGGCTACAGCATCGTCAGCATCGAGCCGGCTGCCGATCCGGACACCAAACAGAAGGTGCGCGAGCGCATTGCCCGCTACTACACCGATCTTGGCCAGCGCCGGAAGCTCGATGCCCTCATCCTCGCGACCAATCGCGCGCGAGCCGCCCTGCGCGAGCAACCCTCGAACTGATACCCCGATCGCCCGTCGGATCGCAGTCCGACGACACTCACCGGAACGCTTCCCTTCTGCTAGAGTCTCAGGCCTTCGAGTGCTGCGCCACCGCAAATCCTCACGCTCGCTGACACGCCGAGCGCGGCGCAGGGCCGCCGATCACGAACAGGAGGGCATTCGAGCGATGCACGCAAGATCCATTGTCGGCAGGGCGGCGGTTTTCTTGCTGTCTTGCCTGCTCGCCGCCGCCGCTGTCGCCTCGGAGCGACAGGAAGCGCGTCTGATGACCGCCACACAGGTGCTCGAAGAGCTGATGAAAATGCCGGAGCACAACATCCCGGCCTGGTTGCTCGAGCATGCGCATGGCATCGCCGTGATTCCGGGCGTCATCAAGGTCGGGCTCGGCATCGGCGGCCGCCGTGGCAAGGGCGTGCTCGTCATCCGCCAGGACAATGGGCAATGGACCAACCCTGTCTTTGTGAACCTGACGGGCGGGAGCTTCGGGTTTCAGCTGGGTGTACAGTCCACCGACGTGGTCCTGGTCTTCACCTCGCGGCACAGCATCGAGGGCATCATCGGCGGCAAGGTCACGCTGGGCGCCGACGCCGCGGTGGCCGCCGGTCCGGTCGGCCGACAAACGGCCGCTGCCACGGATATCGGCCTGAACGCCCAGGTCTATTCTTACTCGCGCGCCAGCGGATTGTTCGCCGGCGTGGCGCTCGACGGCTCGGCGCTCACCATCGACCACCGCTCGAACGAGCAGTTCTACCAGCGCCGCGGGGTGCTGCCGAGCGAAATCATCCGCGGGGATGCACCCGCCGCGCCCCCGGCTGCGCAAGCCTTCCTCGCGGCCGTGCAGCGCTCCATCCCCGGTGCCCGTGCGCCCGCCGCGGCGACCGCCGCGCCCGATACGCCGGCGCAACGACCTGCCCCGTCCCAGCCGACCGATGACGGCGGGTTCACCACCTACCCGATGGAGGACCCGAACCCCGGTACCGAGCCGCCGCTGTGAGGCGGCGGCCGGCCCGCAGGCACCGGAATTCAGGCCAGCGGGTCGCGCTGCGCGGGGCGCGGGACCCCGCGCTTCATTCGCTGTGTTCCCGCCAGCCGCCGCCGAGCGCCTTATAGAGCAGCACCAGGTTCGAGGCGCGCGCGAGCCGCGTATTGATGAGCGCCTGCTGCGCCGCATAGAAATCGCGCTGCGCGATCAGCGTGGTGAGATAGCTCTCCACCCCGTTGCGATAGCGCATGTCCGCCAGGCGATAGGTGTTCTCCGCCGCGCGCGTGAGCGCCTCCTGAGCACGCAACTGCGCATCGAGCGTGCTGCGCGCCGCGAGCGCATCCGCCACTTCCCGGAAGGCCACCTGAATGGCCTGCTCGTAGCGCGCGATCTCGGCGCGCTTGCGCACCTGGGCCAGATCGAGCTGGGCGGCATTCGCCCCGCCGGCGAAGATGGGCACGCGGATCTGTGGCACGAAGCTCCAGGTCCGTTGCCCTTCGCTGAAGAGATCGGACAGGTCGGGGTGCGCCTCGCCATAGAAGCCCGTCAGACTGATCCGCGGGAAGAACGCGGCGCGTGCCGCACCGATGTTCGCGTTCGCCGCGCGCAGGGCGTGCTCCGCCGCGCGGATGTCGGGACGGCGCTCGAGCAACTCCGCCGGCAGGCCGGCCGGGATGTCATGCGCGAGCACCTGTTCGTCCAGCGAGGCGCCGCTCGGGTCGAACTCCGGGCCCAGCGGCTCGCCGACCAGCAGCTCGAGGGCATTGCGATCCTGCGCCACCCGCCGTTCGTACACCGAGATGTTCACCTCGGCGTTGCGCAAGGCGATCTCCGCCTGGTGCAGGTCGACCTCGCTGGCCACGCCCGAATCGAAGCGCAGGCGCGTCAAATCGTAGGAGCTGCGCTGCACCTCATAGGTCTCACGCGTCAGGCGCAGCAGCTCCTGGTCCGCGACCAGCGTGAGCCAGGCGTTCGCCACCTCGGCAATGAGCGCCAGCTCGGCGCTCAGGCGCGTTTCCTCGAGACTGAGATAAGTCTCGAGCGCGCCGCGACGCAGACTGCGCAGCCTGCCGAACAGGTCGAGCTCGAACGCCGTGACGCCGAGTCCCGCGCTGTATTGCCGGGTCACGTAGCTTTCACCCGTCTGCGAAAGGTTGGCCGGCACACGCTGCGAGTTGCCCTCGCCTACCGCGTCGACGTGCGGCACGATGTCCGCCTGGCGGATCCGGTACTGGGCCCGGGCCGCCTCGACGTTGAGGGCGGCGACGCGCAGGTCGCGATTGTTCGCCAGCGCGCGCCCGATGAGGTCCTGCAGAGTCTGTTGGGGGAAGAACTCCCGCCAGCCGATGTCCGCGGCGGACAGCCCCTCGCCCGCATTCGCAGACGGCTGCGCCGGGAACTCATCGGCAACCGGCGCCGCCGGCCGTTCGTAGCGCGGCGCCAGGGTGCAGCCGCTCAGCGCCGTCAGGACGGCCAGCGCCACCGCCGAATGCATACGCCGCTTCATGGGGTTGCCTCCGCCGTCACCAGCTTCTCCGGTGGCGCGGCCACCTTGGTCGGCTTGACCTTGAACCAGCGCAACACCACGACGAAGAACACCGGCACGAAGAAGATGGCCAGGAACGTGGACGCCACCATGCCGCCGATCACGCCCGTGCCTACGGCGTTCTGCGCACCCGAGCCGGCGCCCGACGAAATCGCGAGCGGCAGCACGCCGAAGGAGAACGCCAGCGAGGTCATGATGATCGGGCGCAGGCGCTGCTCGGCGGCTTGCGTCACGGCCTGCAACAGGCTCTGACCACGATCGAAGTTGTCCTTGGCGAACTCCACGATGAGCACCGCGTTCTTCGCGGCCAGGCCGATGGTCGTGAGCAGGCCCACCTGGAAGTAGGCGTCATTGGAGAAATCGCGCAGCAGCGTGGCGACCACCGCGCCGAGCACGCCGATGGGCACGACCAGCAGCACGGTCACTGGAATCGACCAACTCTCGTAGAGCGCGGCCAGGCACAGGAACACGACCGCAAGCGACACGGCGTAGAGCAGCGGCGCCTGCGCACCGGACAACCGTTCCTCGAATGACAGGCCGGTCCATTCGAGGCCCACGCCCGCAGGCAGCTTCGCCACGAGCTCCTCCATGATTTCCATCGCCTCGCCGGAGCTGCGGCCCGGCGCAGCGGCGCCCTGGATCTGGTAGGACGGCACGCCGTTGTAGCGGGTCAGCTTCTGCGGCCCGTAGGTCCACTCGCCGGTGGCAAACGCCGAGAACGGCACCATTTCTCCGTGGACATTACGCACATACCAGAGATTGAGAT
>QGUO01000171.1 GCA_003242495.1 Pseudomonadota bacterium
GCCCAAGGCCCGCACCGACGCGCCCAAGAGCCTCGATGAGGTCGACCCGAAGCTGCTCGAGACCTACGAGAAGCTCGGTATCCCGTTGCACGAGCGCGCCCGCCTGGCCGGCGTGGCGGTCGACGCGGTGTTCGACAGCGTCTCGGTGGCCACCACCTTCAAGGAGCGCCTCGCCGAGGCCGGCGTGATCTTCTGCTCGTTCTCCGAGGCCGTGCAGAACCACCCCGAGCTGGTCGAGCGCTATCTCGGCACGGTGGTGCCCTACACCGACAATTTCTTCGCCACGCTCAACTCGGCGGTGTTCACCGACGGCTCGTTCGTCTACGTGCCGAAGGGGGTGCGCTGCCCGATGGAGCTGTCCACGTACTTCCGCATCAACGCCGCCAACACCGGCCAGTTCGAGCGCACCCTGATCATCGCCGACGAGGGCTCGTACGTGAGCTACCTCGAGGGCTGCACCGCGCCGATGCGCGACGAGAACCAGCTCCACGCCGCGGTGGTCGAGCTGATCGCCGAGAGGGATGCGCAGATCAAGTACTCCACGGTGCAGAACTGGTATCCCGGCGACGAGCAGGGCCGCGGCGGCATTTACAACTTCGTCACCAAGCGCGGCGAGTGCCGCGGCGCGAACTCGCGCATCAGCTGGACCCAGGTGGAGACCGGCTCGGCCATCACCTGGAAGTACCCCAGTTGCGTGCTCACGGGCGAGAACTCCGTGGGCGAGTTCTACTCGGTGGCCGTCACCAACAACTATCAGCAGGCCGACACCGGCACCAAGATGATCCACATCGGCCGCAATACGCGCAGCACCATCGTCTCGAAGGGCATTTCGGCCGGCCACGGCCAGAACAGCTACCGCGGCCTGGTGAAGGTGCTGCCGAGCGCCGAGAACGCCAAGAACTACACGCAATGCGATTCGCTGCTGATGGGCGACCGTTGCGGTGCGCACACGTTCCCCTACATGGAGGTGCGCACGCCCACGGCCACCGTGGAGCACGAGGCCACCACCTCGAAGATCGGCGAGGACCAGCTCTTCTATTGTCTGAGCCGCGGCATCTCCGAGGAGGATGCGGTGAACATGATCGTCAACGGCTTCTGCAAGGCTGTATTCAAGGAGCTGCCGATGGAGTTCGCGGTCGAGGCGCAGAACCTGCTCGCCGTGAGCCTCGAGGGCTCCGTGGGGTGAGCCCCGAGGCCATTCTTCGGGGCGATTCATCCGGGAGCTGACGACCGCTTGACAGGCTGCGATGACGCAGCGAGAAGGAAACGACATGCTGAAGATCGAGAATTTGCGCGTACGCGCCGGCGAGAAAGAGATCCTGAACGGCCTCGACCTCGAGGTCCGTCCCGGCGAGGTGCATGCCATCATGGGGCCGAACGGCTCGGGCAAGAGCACGCTGGTGCAGGTGCTGGCCGGGCGCGACGGCTATGAGATCACCGAGGGCCGCGCCAGCTATCTCGGGCGCGACCTGCTCGAGCTGCCCGCGGAGGAGCGCGCCCGCGAAGGCGTGTTCCTCGCGTTCCAGTACCCGGTGGAAATCCCGGGTGTCAACAACGTGTACCTGCTCAAGGCCGCGCTCAATGCGATCCGCAAGCACCGCGGCGAGCCGGAAGTCGACGCCTTCGAGTTCCTGCAGCTGGTGCGCGAGAAAATGAAGCTCATGCAGATGGACGAGAGCTTCCTCAATCGCGGCGTCAACGAGGGTTTCTCCGGCGGCGAGAAAAAGCGCAACGAGATCCTGCAGATGGCGGTGCTCGAGCCGAAGCTCGCGCTGCTCGACGAGACCGATTCCGGCCTGGACATCGACGCCCTGCGCGTGGTGGCCAACGGCGTGAACAACCTGCGTGCGCCGGACCGATCGATCGTCATGGTCACGCACTACCAGCGCCTGCTCACCTACATCGAGCCCGACTATGTGCACGTGCTCTCCGACGGACGGATCTTGAAGAGCGGCGACAAGTCGCTCGCCCTGGAGCTGGAGGCACGCGGCTACGACTGGATCAAGCAGGAGGTCGCCGCAGCATGAGCGCCCTCGCCGTACAAGGCGGCTCCGCGATCGAGCGCCTGCGCAGCGCGTTCGAGGCACGTGCGCGGGGCGACGACGCACTCACGGCCCTGCGGCGCAGCGCGTTCGAGCGCTTTGCCGCGGAGGGCTTTCCCACGCAGCGCGACGACGCCTGGAAGTACACCAATCTGCGCCGTCTGCAGGCGCGCAGCTTCGAACAGGCCGGCACGCTGCCGCCCACCGTGGTGACCCACGCCGCGGCGCCTGACAGCCGGGGCTTCGAGCTCGACGGGCTGCGCATCGTGCTGGTGGACGGACACGTGGCGGAGGCGCTGTCGACCCTCGCCACGCAACCACCGGGGGTGACCCTGCTCACGCTGTCGCAGTGGGCACGCAATGATCCGCAACAGGTGGCCGAGTTGCTCGCGGCGCGCCAGCCCACGCAGGCCTGCGCCTTCGAGGAATTGAACACCGCGTTCTTCCAGGACGGGGTGATCCTCGAGGTGTCGCCCGGCGCGACGGTCGACCTGCCCGTGCACATCGTGCATCAGTGGGCGCGTCACGAGCGCCCGCACATGAGCCACCCGCGCATCATCATCCGCGCGGGCGCCGGCAGCCGGATCTCGGTGGTGGAGCATTACGTGGGCCACCCGGACACGGCGCGCGCCGGCGAGCATTTCACCAACGCCGTCACCCTGGTGGAAGTCGGCCGCGGCGCGCACGTGGGCCACTACCGGCTGCAGAGCGAGTCCCTGCGGACCTTCCACGTGGGCACGACCCGGGTGAGCGTGCAGGCCGATGGCCGCTATCACAGCCATGATCTCGCGCTGGGCGGCGCCCTGGCCCGCCTGAACCTGGCCGCCCTGCTCGAGGGCCCGGGCGCGAACGTCGCGCTGCATGGCCTGCTGCTGCCGGATGGCGCGCAGCACCTCGATGCCTGCACGCGCATCGAGCACGTCGCCCCCGACACCGCCAGCTATGAGGAATACCGCGGCATCGCCGCCGGCCGCGGCCGCGGCGTGTTCAACGGCAAGGTCGTCGTGCATCCGGGCGCGCAGCGCATCGATGCGCGGCAATCGAGCCGCAACCTGCTGCTGTCGCCGTCGGCGGAGATCGACACGCGACCCGAGCTCGAGATCTATGCGAACGACGTGAAGTGCAGCCACGGCGCCACCACCGGGCAGCTCGACGCGGAGGCGCTGTTCTATTTGCGTTCGCGCGGCCTCTCGGAGCAGGCGGCGCGCGCCGCCCTGATCCGCGCCTTCGCCGAATCCGTGCTCGATGCCCTGCCCTTCCCGGCCATGCGCCGCCATCTCGAGCAGCGTCTCGAGGAGCGGTTCGCCGCCTCGGCCGAGGCCGACAGCGTGCCGCGCGGCGCATGAGTCCCCCCAACGAACTGGGAGCGCAGAACATGAGCGCAGCCGAACCCCGTTTTGACACGCCGTCCGCCGGCCTCGACGTCGCGGCCATCCGTCGCGATTTTCCGGTGCTCGAGCAGACCATCAACGGTCGACCGCTGGTCTACCTGGACAATGCCGCCTCCAGCCAGCGCCCGCGCCAGGTGATCGAGGCCATCTCGAGCTATTACGAGCGCGACCACGCCAACGTTCATCGCGGCGTGCACACCCTCAGCCAGCGCGCCACGGACGCCTTCGAGGGCGCACGCGACGTGGTGCGGCGCTTCGTCAACGCGCGCGCGACCCAGGAGATCGTGTTCGTGCGCGGCACGACCGAGGCGATCAACCTGGTCGCGCAAAGCTTCGTGCGACCCAAGGTGGGCCCGGGTGACGAGCTGCTGATATCCGGCCTCGAGCACCACGCCAACATCGTCCCCTGGAAGCTGGTGAGCGAGCAGACCGGCGCGACGCTCAAGGTGATCCCCATCGACGAGCGCGGCGAGGTCGATTTCCAGGCGTTCGAGCGCATGATCGGCCCACGCACGCGCATCCTGGCGCTGGCGCATGTCTCGAACGCCCTCGGGACGGTGGTGCCCGTGGAGCGCTTCATCGCCGTGGCGCGCCGCCATGGCGTGCCGGTGCTGCTCGACGGCGCACAGGGCGTGGCGCACGACGCGGTGGACGTGCAGGCGCTCGACTGCGACTTCTACTGCTTCTCGGGACACAAGATGCTCGGTCCGACGGGCATTGGCGTGCTGTACGGACGACGTGAGCTGCTCGAAGACATGCCGCCCTGGCAGGGCGGCGGCGACATGATCCTCGCCGTGACCTTCGAGCAGATCACCTACAACCAGCTGCCCTGGAAATTCGAGGCCGGCACCCCGCCCATCGCCGGCGCGATCGGCCTGGCGGCGGCCATCCACTATCTCGAGGCCATCGGCATGAAGCGCATCGCCGCGTATGAGGCGGAGCTGCTGGAGTACGCCACGCGCCGGCTGCTCACGGTGCCGGGGCTGCGCATCGTGGGCACCGCCGAGCGCAAGGCAGCCGTGATCTCCTTCGTGCTCGAGGGTGTACATCCTCACGACATCGGCACCATCCTCGACACCGAGGGCGTCGCCATCCGCACCGGACATCACTGCGCCATGCCGGTGATGGACTTCTTCCGGGTGCCGGCCACGGCACGCGCATCCATGTCCTTCTACAACACCTTCGAGGAGATCGATGCGCTCGTCGCAGCCCTCGAACGGGCACGCAGCATCTTGACTTGATCCGGGCCGCCACCATGGATCTCAAAGACCTGTACCGCGACGTGATCGTCGACCACAACCGTCGGCCCCGTAACTTCGGGCGGCTGGATCCAGCCGATGCGCAGGCGGAAGGCTTCAATCCGCTGTGCGGCGACCGGCTGACGCTGTTCGTGAACCTGGACGGCGACCGTATTCGCGAGGCAACGTTCGAGGGCAGCGGGTGCGCCATCTCGGTGGCCTCGGCCTCCCTGCTCACCGAGGCGGTCAAGGGCCGCACGCGCGCCGAGGTCAAGGCGCTCTTCGATGACGTGCACGCGCTGCTCACGCGCCACGATGCCGTGGCCGACCCGGCGACGCTCGGCAAGCTGGCGGCGCTTTCGGGCGTGCGCGAGTTCCCGGCACGCGTGAAATGCGCGAGCCTGTGCTGGCACACGCTCAACGCGGCGCTCGAGCGACGCGCCGAGCCGGTCACCACCGAGTAGCGCGGGACTATCGTTTGATTGGCTATTTACGACAGGCAGATTGACGAACCGTGTACCGACACGAACATGAACCGGTGATCCTGCAGCGCGACGTCGAGGCCGTCATGGTCCCGGCGGGCATCCCCGTGACCTTGCGCGCCGACAAGACGGGCTTCATCACCCAGGCCCTGGGTGGCAGTTTCACCGTCTACATCGAGGGCAATCTGTTCCGCATCGCGGGCAAGGATGCCGACGCGCTCGGGCGCGAGCCGCTGGTCGCCCCCGAGCTGCCGCCGAACGCCACCGAGGAGGACGTGCGCAATCTCGTCTGGGAGCAGATGCGCACCTGCTACGACCCGGAGATTCCCATCAACATCGTCGATCTCGGGCTGGTGTACTCGTGCGAGCTGCACCAGGAGGCTGACGGGCGCGTCGCCGACATCAAGATGACGCTGACGGCCCCCGGCTGCGGCATGGGCGACGTCCTGGTGCAGGACGTGAAGGACAAAGTCGAGATGATCCCCACCATCAAGCGCGCCGACGTCGAGCTGGTGTTCGATCCGCCCTGGAACCAGAGCATGATGTCGGAAGCGGCGCGCCTGCAGACCGGGATGATGTGATGAGCTGGATCCCCGTGGCCCCCGCCGATTCCATCGCACCGGGCGATTACGCCCAGGTGGAAGTAGACGGCACGCTGATCGCCGTGTTCAACGTGGACGGCAGCTTCCACGCCATCGACGACCTGTGCACGCATGACGGCGGCGAGCTCGCCGGCGGGGCAGTCGAGGGCGACGTGGTCATCTGCCCCCGGCACGGCGCGCGCTTCTGCCTGCGCACCGGCGCGGCGCTCACGCCGCCCGCCTACGAGCCGGTGCGCACCTACCCGACGCGCATCGTCGACGGCGTCGTCGAAGTCGAAGTCGACGAGGTCTGAGCCTCGGCGCGCGGCCGTGTCTGACCTGTTGCGCCTGACGCTGGTGCGCCATGCCGAGGCGGAAGCCGCGCCATTCGGCACCGAGGATCGCGTGCGTGCGCTGACACAGCGCGGTCGGCACGAGGCGCACGCCATGAGCCGGCGCTTGCGGGCGCGACACACGCCCCCGGACAAGCTGCTGTCGAGCCCCGCCGAACGCGCCTGGATGACGGCGGTCATCTTCGGGCGCGAGCTGGGCGTTGCCCCCGCGGACATCGAGCGCGACGAACGGCTGTATCTCGCCAGCGCCGCACGCCTGCTCGAGGTCATCCGCTCCGCTGGCGCATCCGCCAGGCACCTGATGGTGTTCGGCCACAATCCCGGCATCTGCGAGCTCGCCGACGGTCTGGGCGACCGCGGCGTCCCCGGCATGCCCACCTGCGCCGTCTACACGCTCGAATTCGCTGCGCCCGGCTGGCACGAGCTCGAATGGGCCAGCGGCATGCATGGCGAGCTCGATTGGCCACGGCAGGAATAGACGGCGTCTGCGCCCTGCCGGTGGCGCGCGCGGCCCGCGGCCTCGCTATTTCAGCTCGTACACCAGGCTGAGCGTCGTCAGCCGGTCGGTGGTCTGGAAACCCTCCGGCGGATCGGTGTTGTAGCGAAACACGTAGCCGACCGCGAGCGACAGCGAGGTCATGATCTTCACTTCCAGGCTGAGGGCATTCTGGCCGAAGGTGTTCTCCGCGCCGCTTTCCGCCAGTGTCTTGTTGATGATCTTGGTCGTGTCCGTAAGCGCCCGCTCGAAGTTGACGCCCATTTGCACGATCGCGTCCGACTCGCGCTCGCCGATTATCACCGTGTCGTCATCGGCGAGCGTGTCACGCCGCTGCAGGACCTTGTAGCCGACACCGAGTTGCACGACCAGGCGATTGTCGGTCTCGTCGAAGAAGCGCCAGCCGAGGCCGGTGCCGTAGCTCGCCTGGTACTCGAAGCCCGCGAAGCGATCGTCCTCGTAGCGCGCCGAGCCGAACCAGAAGCCCTGCGGATGGAACTTGTAGTCCGACTGCCAGCGCACATCCCAGCGCTGTGCCGTGGCCCCCTTCTCGTCCGAAGCGTAGATCCCCGAGAGCGCAATGCCATGCGTCCAGGTCTCGAACTCGCGTCCCAGCTCGAGCTTGGCATTGGCCGTGTCGGTGTTCGTATTGCCCCGCGCCGCCACCAGGCCTGCTTCCGCCTTC
>QGUO01000172.1 GCA_003242495.1 Pseudomonadota bacterium
CCCGCCCCTCCCCCGACACTCCCCGGCGCCGCCTCGCGCGAGGCCGACCCCCCGCACACGGCGTGGCCCACCCCCGGACGCCCAGACCCGGGGCAGCGCTACAGTCCGCTGACCGCCATCGATCGACGGAACGTCGGCCGGCTCGCCCTGGCGTGGTACCTGGACCTGGACACCGCGCGCGGGCAGGAGGCCACCCCGCTGCTCATCGACGGCGTGCTCTATTTCTCCACGGCCTGGAGCAAGGTCTATGCCGTGGATGCGCGCACGGGACGGACGCGGTGGCGCTTCGATCCGCGCATTCCCCGCCGCATCCAGGCCCAGGTCTGTTGCGACGTGGTCAACCGCGGCGTGGCCGCCTGGCAAGACAGGATTTTCGTCGGCGCCCTCGACGGCCGGCTGATCGCGCTCGACGCGGCGACGGGTCGTGAGCTGTGGTCGGTGGCGACGACGCCGCCCGATGCGCCCTATTCCATCACCGGCGCGCCGCGGGTGATCGGGAACAAGGTGGTCATCGGCAACAGCGGTGCCGACCTCGGCGTGCGCGGCTATGTGTCGGCCTACGAGGCCGCCACCGGCAAGCTAGCCTGGCGCTTTTACACGGTGCCGGGCAACCCGGCCGAGGGATTCGAGAACGACGCCATGAACATGGCGGCCGCCACCTGGTCGGGCGAGTGGTGGCGCTTCGGCGGCGGCGGCACGGTGTGGGATGCCATGGCCTACGACCCGCAGCTCGATTTGCTGTACATCGGCGTCGGCAACGGCAGCCCGTGGAATCACCGCATCCGCTCCCAGGGCCGTGGCGACAATCTGTTCCTGTCCTCCATCGTGGCGCTGCGCCCGCAGACGGGCGAGTACGTCTGGCATTTCCAGACCACCCCGGGCGAGACCTGGGATTACACGGCGACACAGCACATCGTGCTCGCCGATCTGGTCATCGCCGGTCGCACACGCCGGGTGTTGATGCAGGCGCCGAAGAACGGCTTCTTTTATGTGCTCGACCGCGCCACCGGCGAGTTCATCAGCGGGCGCAACTACGTGCCGGTGAACTGGGCGACGGGGCTCGACCCGCGCACCGGCCGGCCGCTCGAAGTGCCCGCGGCACGCTATCGCCATCGCCCCTTCGTCGTCACGCCCGGTCCGTCCGGCGGGCACAACTGGTATCCCATGTCCTTCGATCCTGTCCGGGGCCTGGTGTTCATCCCGGTGCAGGAGATGCCCAGTGTGTACGGCGACGATCGGCGCTTCGCCCCGCAGCCTCGCGGCTGGAACACCGGCACCGACCCGCTGCCGCTGGACGTCCCGGACGATGCGGCGACGCGCACCCTGCTCGACACGCCGCCGCGCGGCGCGCTGCTCGCCTGGGACCCGCGCGCGCAGCAGCCGGCCTGGCGGGTCGAGCATCCGGGCGTGGCCAACGGCGGCACCCTGGCGACCGCCGGCGGCCTGGTCTTCCAAGGCACCTCCGACGGCCGGTTCAACGCCTTCGCCAGCGACAGCGGCGAACGCCTCTGGAGCTACGAGGTCCAGGACGCGATCCTGGGCGGGCCGATCACGTACGAGCTCGACGGCGAACAATATGTCGCGGCGCTGGCCGGCCTGGGCGGCACCACTGCGCTCGTCAGCGGCTACCTGTTCGCCGACCAGCCGCGCGCACCCAACGGCCGGCTCCTGGTGTTCAAGCTCGACGGCGAGGCCTCGCTCCCGCCGACGCCCGCGCCGACACGTCGAGCGCCACCCGATGTGTCGCAGGTGCGCGTGCGGGGCAACGTACTCACGGGCATACGGCGCTACAACCAGTACTGCATCATGTGCCACGGCCGCGGAGCGCAAAGCGGTCCGCTCATGCCGGACCTGCGCCATTCCGAAGCCATTCTCGAGGCCGACGCGTTCGGCGCCATCGTGCTCGAGGGCCGGCTCGAGGCAGCGGGCATGGCCGGCTTCGCCGACGTGCTCTCCAGGGCCGATGCCGAGGCGATCCGCGCGTATCTGGTCTGGGAGGCCGGCAATCTCGCCGCCGAGCGCCGGCGCCGCGGCGAATGACGGTCGGGCTTCGGCGGGCACGGCGACGGCGCGCGCCCGGGTCGAATGCAGAACCGTGGACCCGCACGCCAGCTATTGACTTGCGCAGTTGCGGCGTTCCTGCCGTCGTCAGGACGTCCTCGTCGTCGCCCAGGTTTGCGGCGCAAGCTGCTGAGTGGCGGTGCAAAACGCATCCTGACGGGGCCGCGGGCCCAGGGCGGCGGGCATGCGTTCTGGCGCGCCCGGCGCGGCCGCGGATAACATAGCCGCCATTGATCGCGTGACGGCCGTCGAGCAAGGCGGCCTGCAGCGCAAGTACCGAAGAACCCATGCTCATGGCCCAACCGCTCGACGACACCGCGAATCCGGCGCACCACCAACAGGTCATCGAAACCCTCGCCAAGGAAAATCACGCCCCGATCGAGCGCGTCCGGGAGCTGTACGAAACGGCACACGCCCGACTGCACGCCCAGGCGCGCGTGAAGACCTTCGTGTCGGTGATCGCCACGCGCCTGGTGCGTAACGCGTTGCACGCCGAGCGCAACAGCGCCGCCTGACCGTGCCGGCCCCGGCCGGCGCCTTGCATTCCCGTCTCTTTCGGGCCGAGCGCCATCCTGCGATCCGACGCGCGGCGTCGGGCGCTCGCGCCCGGGTGCCCCCCGGCCGGAATCCCTGTGTTCGTCCCGGCCGGCTTGACCCGAGCCCGAGCCGATCGGTGCCCTGCCCCTGGCCGCCACCGGCGCACGCGTCCCATGCGACCGTGATATGACCGTCATAAAACCGCCACGGGCCTGTCATACGTCGTTCCCATAATCCGCCCCCGCGGCGCCCAACCTCCAATACGCCGCCCGAGGGGAACGACATGCCGTCATGTATCAGTCATTCGAGCCGTTGTGCGCTCGCCGTGTTCATTGCCGCCGGTTCGCTCGCTGCGCCCGATGCATTCGCCCATACATTGAGCGGACGCGTGAGCGACGCGTCGGGCGTTCAGTCGCTGAACAGCGCCGAGGTCGAGGTGATCGAGCTCGGGCGGCGCACCCGGACAGGCGCGGATGGCATGTATCGCTTCACCGAGGTGCCCGACGGCGTCTATACGCTGCGCGTGCGCTACGTCGGCGCAGACCCGGCCGAGCTCACCGTCACGGTGAACGGCGACACGCGCCACGCCGATGTGCGGCTCGGCGAAGGCGCCGACTACATCGACAATGTGCTCGTCGTCGGCCAGCGCGCCTCCCTGGCGAGCGCGCTGTCGCGCCAGCGCGCCGCGGACGGCGTACAAAGCGTCCTCACCCGCGACGGCATCGGCCAGTTCCCCGACCAGAATGCGGCCGAGGCCATTCGGCGCCTGTCGGGCGTGAACGTGCTCAACGACCAGGGCGAAGGCCGTTTCGTCGCCGTTCGCGGCCTCGATCCCAACCTCAACGCCGCCTCCATCAACGGCGCGCGCGTGCCGGCGCCCGAGGCCGGCGTGCGCTCGGTGGCCCTCGACGTCATCCCCGCCGAGCTCATCGAATCCATCGAGATCAAGAAATCGCTCACCCCCGACATGGACGGCGACACCATCGGCGCGTCCATCGAGATCCATACCGCGAGCGCGCTGGATCGTGACACCAACCTGGTGTCCTTCGCGGCGGAAGGCTCGTACAACGACCGCAACGGCGAGTGGTCGCCCAAGGCGGGACTCGATTTTTCGGCGCGGCTCACCGACCGGTTCGGCATCGCCGGCGGCTTCTCCTACTACGAACGCAAGTTCGCCACCGACAACATCGAGATGGACGGGTGGGACGAAAGCGCTGCGGGCATCGTCTTCGCCGACACCGTCGAGTACCGCGACTACGACGTGGAGCGCACACGCATCGGCGGCTCGCTGTCGCTCGATCTGCGCCTCAGCGACACCACGGATCTGTATGCGAAGCTGCTGCACAGCAAGTTCGAGGACCAGGAATACCGCGCCAGGCTGACGCTCGAGTTCGACGAGGCGCCGCGCGCCGGCAGCGCCACCACCGCGGAGTTCTTCTCCGACGACGGCGAAATCGCCGTGACGCGCGACATCAAGGACCGCTACGAGGTGCAGAACATCACCTCGCTGGTGCTCGGCGGTACCACGCACGCCGCTGCCTGGACGATCGATTACAGCGGCGCCTGGTCCAAGGCCCGCGAGAAGGAGTCCGGATCGCTCGACCCCGTGGCGTTCGTGCGCGAGTTCGACGCGCCCGGCGAGCTCGGCGTGCGCTTCGACTACCGTGACATGCGCCGCCCGCGCCATACGCTGCTGAGCGGCGCGGCCGCCTTCGACGATCCGCTGCAGTACGCATTCGACGAGGCCGAGCGTACCACCCGCAGTCTCTCCGAGGACGAGGAGATCGCCCTGCGTGTCGATCTCGCCCGCGAGTTCGTCACCGACGCCGGCGCCTTCACCCTGCAATTCGGCGCCAAGTCGCGCCTGCGCGAAAAGATCTACGACCTCGAGGTCGACCTCTTCGACGGCTTCGCTGGCGACTGGACGCTCGCCGAGGTCGCCGCCGGGCAGAGCTACGATCTCCTGCCGATCGCGCCGCTGCCGGACGGTCGCGCGGTGCGCGCCTTCTTCGAGCGCAATCTCGGCGCCTTCGAGCTGAATGCGCTCGACAGCCGGTTCGACTCCGCGGTCGAGGATTACCGGGTGGACGAGGACATTCATGCGGGCTACGTCCTGGGCCGCTACCAGCAGGGCCCGCTGCGGCTGATCGGCGGCGTGCGCGTCGAGCGGACCCGACAGCGCATCGCCGGCAATACCGTGGAGCTGATCGAGGAAGGCGGCGAGCGCGACGGCACGGTGCTCGAGGAGGACACGGTGTTCATCACCCCCACGGGGTTCACGGACGATTACACGCACTGGCTGCCGAGCCTCAATGTGCGCTGGCAGGCGCGCGAGGATGTGGTGTTGCGGGCGGCGGCCTATCGCAGCCTCATGCGACCGCTTCCGGAGCAGCTGGCGCCGAACTTCGTGGTCGAGCAGAACGAGGACGGCGAGCGCGAGGGCGTGTTCGGCAATCCAGGGCTCGATCCCTACCGGGCCTGGAACCTCGATCTGTCCGCCGAGTGGTACTTCGGGCACAACGCCGTGCTGCAAGGCGGCGTGTTCTACAAGTCCATCGAGGACTTCATCGTCTACCGGGAGTTCGAGGACGTCACCTTCAACGGCATCTTCGCCACCGAGGCCCGCATGCCGGTGAACGGCGAGCGTGCCGACGTGCGCGGCATCGAGCTGAACTACCAGCAGGCGCTCAGCTTCCTGCCGGCACCGTTCGATGGCCTGCTCGCGGGGCTCAACTACACCTACACGGATGCCACCGGCGAGATCGACGGGCGCGAGATTCCGCTGCCCGCCTCCGCCGAGAACACGTACAACCTGATGCTCGGCTATGAAAAGGGCCCGCTGAGCGTGCGCCTGACGGCCGCCTGGCGCGACCGGTACCTGGACGAGCTCGGCGGGTCGGCCGAGGAAGACCGCTGGGTCGAGGACCACGTGCAGTACGACCTGAGCGTGAAGTACCGCGCCACGCCGCAGCTGCAGGTGTTCGCCGAGTTCGTGAACCTCGGTGACGAGCCGTACGTCGCCTACCAGCGCGGGCCGGGACAGGCACGTCTGCTGCAATACGAAGCGTACTCCTGGACCGCCAAGACCGGCTTCCGGTACAACTTCTGAGGTCGCCCGATGTCGTCACCTGCCTGGCGCCGCATCGCGCTCACCCTCGTCCTGCTGTTCGGTGCCGCCGAGGCGCACAACACGCTGCTGCCCGCGGGCGCGGTGCGCTATGCGCCCAGCGGCGTCCCCGACCGCGTGGTCGCACTGCCCGGCGAGGATCCGTCCACCGCGCTGACCATCGCATGGCGCACCGACGCCAGCGTGGCCACGGCCCGCCTGCAGATCGCCGTCGCCGGCGACGCGCCCGATCTGGCCGACGCGGCGCGCGAGGTGCGCGCGCACAGCACATCGCTCGAGACCGGGAACCGGGCGGCGCGCCATCATCATGCGCGGGTCACCGGCCTGCAGCCGGGCACGCTGTACGCCTACCGCGTGCAGGGCCAGGACACCTGGAGCGAGTGGTTCCACATCCGCACGGCCGCGCGCGAGCCCGAGCCGTTCAGCTTCCTCTACTTCGGGGATGCGCAGAACTCGGTGAAGAGCCTGTACTCGCGTGTCATCCGCGAGGCCTGGCGCCGAGCGCCCGGCGCGGCGTTGATGATCCACGCCGGTGATTTGGTCTCGGGACGCGACCAGCGTGACGACGATGAATGGGGCGAATGGTTCGAGGCCGGCAGCTTCCTGCATGCCACCGCGCTGGTGGTGCCCGCGGCGGGCAATCACGAGCATTTCGAGGCCGGCGCAGGCGCTGCCGCGCGCTACGTGCTGAGCCCGCACTGGGCGGCGCAATTTCCCGTGCCGCGCACCGGTTGGGCCGAGCTGCCGCACACCACCTACTCCTTCGATCACCAGGGCGTGCGCTTCATCGTGCTCGACAGCACCTCGGCCATCGATCACGGCACGGCCGCCGGCCAGGCGGCCTGGCTCGAGCCGCTGCTGGCCGACAATCCCAACCGCTGGACGGTCGTCGCTTACCATCATCCGATGTTCTCGGCGAGCCTGGGGCGTGACAACCCGTCGCTGCGCGAGCACTGGCTGCCGTTGTTCGAGCGTTACGGCGTCGATCTCGTCCTGCAGGGACATGACCACGTGTACGGACGCGGCGCCCACCTCGGCGAAGGCGCCCACGCGGACTCGGCCGGCGCAGGGCCGGTCTACGTGGTCTCGGTGGCCGGCCCGAAGCAATATCGGCTCTCGCCCGAGGCGCAGCGCGCGATGGATCGCGACGCCGAGAACACCCAGCTGTACCAGGTCGTGCACGTGTCCCCCGAGCGGCTGCGTTACGAGTCGCGCACCGCCACCGGCGAGCTCTACGACGCGTTCGAGCTGGTGAAGGACGCCGCCGGCCGCAAGCGGCTCGTCACCGCGCAGGACTCGCTGATGGCGCCGCGTCGTTGTCCGCACCCCAGGACACCCAGCGGACGCACGGATCGTTGCTGGGACGGCGTGGAGTGGTAGCCGGCGCGGGGCGGGTCGGCAACGCCGCCCGCCCCGCGGCGCACGCGGTCTACAATGGCCGGGTTCGCTCTTCGCCGGATTCAGCATGGAACTCGTCGCACTGGTTTTCCTCATCCTGGTCAATGGCTTCTTCGCGATGTCGGAGATCAGCCTGGTC
>QGUO01000599.1 GCA_003242495.1 Pseudomonadota bacterium
GGTGCAACCGCGTTTCGACCTGGTCAACGGCGTGCCAGTGCTCGCGGTCTGCGAGTCACCCTTCTACGGCGTACGCGGGATCGCCAAGCGCTTGATCGACATCGTCATCGCCGTGACGGCGCTCGTCCTGCTGTCGCCGGTCATGCTGGCGATCGCACTGGCCGTCCGCCTGACCTCCCCGGGGCCGGTGATCTTCAAGCAGACGCGCTACGGGCTCGACGGCAAGGAGATCGTCGTCTACAAGTTCCGCTCGATGCGCGTCACCGAAGACGGTCGCACCCGCTACACCCAGGTCACGCGGCAAGACGCACGCGTCACGCGCGTCGGCGCGTTCATCCGCAGCACTTCACTGGACGAGTTGCCGCAGCTGTTCAACGTGCTCGAGGGCAGCATGAGCATCGTCGGGCCGCGACCTCACGCCGTGGCCGTCAACGAGCAGTATCGCCGGCTCATCCCCGGCTACATGGTGCGTCACAAGGTCAAGCCGGGTATCACCGGCTGGGCTCAGGTGAATGGTTTTCGCGGGGGCGACGACCTCGGCTCGATGCGCCAGCGCATCGCGTTCGACCTCGAGTACCTGCAGAACTGGTCGCTCGCGCTCGACCTGCTGATCATCCTTCGAACCGCCTTCGTGGTGTGGAACGACCGACATGCCTATTAGTCCGCTCCTGACCATTGCTGCACGTTGCTCACGCATCCGTCTGTGCGCCGGCATGCTCACCGGCATTGCGATGCTGTTCGCGCTCACCGTCGCGGCAGACGACTATCGTCTCGGCACGGGCGACCTGCTGCGCATCACCGTGTTCGGCGCACCGGAGCTGTCGAACGAGGTGCGCGTGAGCGAAAGCGGCAAGATCACCTATCCGCTGGTCGGAGAGCTCGCCGTGAGCGGGCATTCGCCGGCGCAAGTCGAGGCGATGCTCAGCGCCCGGCTCGTGGAGGGCGGCTTTCTGCGCGAGCCGCAGGTCTCGGTGTTGGTGCTGGAGTACCAGAGCCAGAAAGTGGCCGTGCTCGGCCACGTGGCCAAGCCGGGCCAGTACGCGCTGCAGGCATCCGGCACGGTGCTCGACATGCTGGCGGCCGCCGGCGGAGTGGTGCACGAGGAAGCCGCCGACATCATCACCCTGGTACGCAAGGATGGCACCAAGACCCACATCGACCTCGAGGCGCTGCTCGACGGGGATCCCGAGCAGAACGCGGCCATTGCCGGAGGGGACACCATCCATGTGCCGCGTGCCCCACAGTTCTACATCTACGGCGAGGTGCAGAAACCGGGCGTCTACCGCCTGGAGCGCAATCTCACCGTCTCGCGCGCGATTTCGATCGGCGGCGGCCTCACACCGCGCGGCTCCGAGCGACGCGTGTCGATCAAGCGCCGCTCGGCCGACGGCCGGGAACAGGTCGTCTCTGCGCGCGGCTCGGACGTGTTGCAGCCCGATGACGTGCTGCTGGTCAAGGAGGGCTGGTTCTGACCATGAAGCCCTTGCAGCTGCTGCACTTGCTATGGGTGCGTCGCCTCGTGGTGCTCGCCGTGACCGGCGCGGTCGTGACGCTGGTGCTGATCACCAACCTGCTCCTGCCGCGCACGTACGTCGCCACCGCGTCGGTGGTGGTGAACGCCCGCAATGTCGATCCGCTCACGGGACAGAATGTGCCGGGTCAGGCGTCGACGGCACAGATCGCGACTCAGATCGATGTGATCACCAGTCGCAACGTGGCCTTGAAGGCCGTGGATGCGCTCGGGCTGACGGAGAACGAGCGTTTTCTCGGCGACGGACCGCGGCCGCAGGATCCGGGCGTTCTGCGCGAGCAGCTCGCGCGGCGGCTGCTCGGCGGCATGAAAGTCACGCCCTCTGCCCAGAGCAGCGTCATCCGGATCGAGTACACCCACACCGATCGTGAGCTCGCGGCCACGCTCGCCAACGGCATCGCAGAAGCCTATCTCCAGACCAATCTCGAGCTGCGCCTCGATCCCGCCC
>QGUO01000600.1 GCA_003242495.1 Pseudomonadota bacterium
CGGCCGCGACAGCGGACATCAGCGATCAGGATCGGAGGGCGGTGGGCTCATCGACGCGCCCATCGGTTCGACCGCACGCATCTCCCTCGGCTGGGGCGGGCTGATCGCCCCGCTTCGCGCCACGTCCATGTCGCGCCATCAGCGCATGCTCCTGGGCGTCCGGCCATGACCGTCTCGGGCGCCGGCGCGCAGCCGTCAGGCGTTGCGGCCCGCCTGCCGTCTTGCGCGGAGGTACCCGAGAGCGCGGCGGGTCAGGGGCGCTCCAGCCACCACTCGGGCGATGACGCGGGAAACGGGTTGGGGCGGAAATACGCGATCATGCGCTCGCCCTGCGCCTCGGCCGTCCAAGGCGCGACGCCGTGCAGCGCCAGGCGATGCACCAGGTACGCCTCACCCGGCCGCGCGTGCAGCGCCTGTCGCCGGCAGGTCTCGAAGCACTCCTGTCGGGCGGAGCGGTAGGCCTCGGTGACATCCTCATCCGCCCAGCGCTCCGGCGGGATGCCTCGATAACGCTTGCGCAGCACGCGCCGGATGATCTCGTGCGAACCCTCCCAGACGACGAGCGGTGCGGCACCAGGCGGCGTCTCGGTCAGCGGCAGGCCGAGGATGAAACCGTGCAGCTCGCCCAGTCGCCGCCGGCCACCTTCGGTGCGCTGCATGCCGTCGACATGAGCGGCGTCGCGATCGCGACGGTAGCGAAATGAAGCGTCCGACTCGCCTGCCGCCGGACGCGGATAGCCTGGAAAGCAGACCGAGACCTGCGCCCGGTCCCATTCGAGATTGGCCAGGCCCAGCTCGCTCGCGATGAAGCGCAGCGCCGGCCCGTCGAGCGGCGGCACCCCGGCCCGCACGACCGCACCGCTGCCATCGTTCGGGAAGACCTGGGCTCCCACGAACCACGTCTCTCCGCAACGAAGCCACCGGGCACGATGGTCTTCATCCGCGAGGCAATCCTCTGCCACGGGTCGCGCATGGGCCGCCCATTCGGCGGTCAGCGCATGGTAGGGAAAGCGGATCCAACCTGAACGGAAGAAGGTCGCCGAATCCATGCTTCGGATTATCTGGTCAGCGACCGCTTTGGCAAGTCGCGGTGCAATTGGCGCAGCAGGTCTCGAGCGCCTGATCGCGGCGTAGGAACGCCAGGGCGGACGCACCTGGCCGACCATGCGGCAGCACGTCGCGGAACGCTCGGCAAGCCTTCCGATCGACGATGCGCTATTCGCGCGTTCGACCGCAGACCCGACGCACCTGCACCTGGCACGGCGTAAACCGAGGCCGACGGCCTGTCTGATCGAGGGCGCGCGCGGACGCTCGTCGCCGATGCCACGCTGCGCCAGTCAGGGGACGACGAGCCGCATCGCTGCGTGCCCCTCGCGGGATCCGACGGCGCCACTTCGCGACGTTCCGGCTGACGACTTCCGCGAGGCACTGCCTAGTCTGTCAAGCGCGCTGGCGCGCGCTTACATTTCTCGACGCTTCACCTGCGCGCGTTGACAGTAGATGCCTCCGCTAAGGGATTTTCCATTCTTGCTCAGGGAATCTCGAATCGCATCGCGACAAAAGATGATGCACAATAACGATTAGATTCATTCTAACTACGACGAGGAATACGCGTGCGACGACTCCGTTCCCTTGCACTCATCGCAAGCCTTGGTTGGGCGACCACGGTCAGCGCCGATGCATTGCTGAGCTCTGCACAGGCGCTGTTCAAGCCGATTCCGGCCACGCCGCCTGCCCTGCCGGGCAATGAAGCGACGCCTGCCAAGATCGAGCTTGGCAAGATGCTGTATTTCGATCCGCGCCTCTCGGCCAGCCACACGATCAGCTGCAACTCCTGTCACAACGTGGGGCTCGCCGGCGCGGATGGCAACGAGACTTCGATCGGCCACAAGTGGCAGCGCGGCGGCCGCAACGCGCCCACCGTGTTCAACGCGGTCTTCAACACCACGCAGTTCTGGGACGGGCGCTCGCCGACCCT
>QGUO01000173.1 GCA_003242495.1 Pseudomonadota bacterium
CAGGCGCTCCCAGACGATGGCGGTCCGTAAGACGTCATGACGGTCGATCACGCTTTGCAGGGCGGCGATGAGCTCGTCCAGGCGTGCGCGCGTGGCCACGCACAGCAGGGTGGGCACGACGTACGTGTCGCCGCCGCGCTCGTTGAGCACATGATGGAACAGAATGCCCTCCTGCAGCGGTGCGAGCGGATAAATGTCCTGAACGTTCCGTGCGCCCCCGGGCACCGCGTCCACGATGCGTGCGATCTCTTCCTCGGTCAGCTCGACCAGCGGCAGCATGCGGGGCGTGATCGCGGCGCAATCCTCCGGTATGAGATTCGGGGGCGCCTCGGCCTCCGCGGCCGCCGAACGCGTCAGACGGCTCGCCAGGTCGGCCAGGCTGACGCTGTCGAAGATGGTGCGCAGCTCGGCCGATACGCCCACGCGGCGCAGGCGATCCATCATCTGCACGATCATCAAGGAATGCCCGCCCAGCTCGAAGAAGTTGTCGTGCCGACCGACTTTCTCGACCTGAAGCAGCGCTTGCCAGACATCGGCGAGCAGTTCCTCCAGCTCACCCTGGGGCGCTTCGTACGCGCGGCGCGCATACGCGGCGAGCTGGGGCGCCGGCAAGGCGCGCCGGTCCAGCTTGCCATTCGGCGACAGCGGCATGCGCTCGAGCGTCACGAAGGCGCTCGGCACCATGTAATCCGGCAGGGCGAGCTTCAGGTGCGCACGCAGCTCCTCCGCAGACGGCGGTTGTGCCGGGTCGCAGGGCACCAGGTAGGCGATCAAGCGCTTGTCGCCCGGCGCATCTTCGCGGGCGATGACCACCGTCTCTTTGACGGCTTCATGCCCGAGCAGGCGCGCCTCGATCTCGCCCAGCTCGATGCGAAAGCCGCGGATCTTCACCTGGTGATCGTTGCGACCGAGGTACTCGATGGCGCCATCGGCCCGCCAGCGCCCCAGGTCGCCCGTCCGGTACAGTCGTCCCCCGGGCTCGTGACCGAACGGATCGGCGATGAATCGCTCCTGAGTCAACGCCGGGCGGTTCAGATAGCCGCGGCCGACGTTCACACCACCAATATAGATCTCGCCGGTCACGCCGATGGGCACGGGCTGGGCATGCCGATCGAGCACATACATTTGGACATTGGAGATCGGCCGGCCGATGGGCACGCGGCTGCCAGGGTCATCGGGGTCGCACTCCCAGTAGGTGACGTCGATGGCCGCTTCGGTGGGTCCGTAGAGATTCGACAGGCGTGCATGCGGCAGGTGCTCGAAAAAGCGCCGCTGCAGGCTGGCGGGCAGCTCCTCCCCGCTGCACACGACGTGGCGCAGGCTGGGGCATTGTCCCGGCTGGTGTCCCTCCAGGAAGATCTGCAGCATCGACGGCACGAAATGCAGGGTGGTGACGCCGGTGGCCTCGATGAGCCCCCGCAAGTACGCCGGATCCTGGTGGCCCTGCGGACGCGCCACGACCAGGCAGGCGCCGCTCATCAGGGTCCAGAAGAACTCCCAGACCGACACATCGAAGCTGAAGGGCGTCTTTTGCAAGACCCGGTCGTCGGCACCGAGGCCGTACTGCATCTGCATCCAATGCAGGCGGTTGACCACCGCGCGATGCTCGTTCATGGCGCCCTTCGGCAGCCCCGTGGAACCGGACGTGTAGATCATGTACGCCAGGTGGTGCGGCTCGACACCGAGCGCGCCCGCATCGAGGTCGTTCGCCGCCTGCCGGGCGATGGCGGGCCAATCGGCGTCGAGCGCGATCACCTCCGCGGCGGCCGCGGGCAGTCGTTCGGCCAGGTGCGCCTGGGTCAGCAACACCGGTGGCGCGGCATCCCCCAGCATGTACCTCAGACGTTCGGGTGGATAGCTCGGGTCGAGCGGCACATAGGCCGCGCCGGCCTTGAGGATGCCGAGCAAGCCCACGACCATCTCCAGGCTGCGCTCCACACAGATTCCGACGAGCTGATCCACACCGACGCCGCGGCTGCGCAGATGCCGCGCGAGCTGATTGGCTCTGCCATTGAGCTCGGCATAGGTGAGCGACTGCCCTTCGAATACCACCGCCGGCGCATCCGGCGTGCGTTGCACCTGCTCTTCGATCAGCTGGGGAACCAGCTTGTCCCGCGGGTAGGGCGCTTGCGTCGCGTTGAACAGCTCGACCACCTGGCGACGTTGCGCGGCGCTCATCCACGGCAATCGACTCACCGGGCGCTCCGGCGCCTGCACCATCCCGCGCAGCAGGCAGACGAAGCATTCCGCCCATCGTTCGATGGTCGCGGCATCGAACAGATCGGTCGCGTAATTGAGGCTCCCGGCCATGCCCGTCCCGCACTCCCGCAAGGACAGGAGCAGATCGAATTGCGCCGTGTGCAGCGGCACATCTTCCTCGGCAAGGGTCAGCCCGGGGAGCTGCAAGGCGCCGCTCGAGGCGTTCTGCAGCGCGAACATGACCTGGAACACCGGGCTGTGGCTCAAGCTGCGCGCGGGCTGCAGCGCTTCGACCACTTGTTCGAAGGGCGCATCCTGGTGCGCGTACGCACCGAGCATCACCTCCTTCACCCGGCGCAACAGCGCGGTTGCCGGCGGGTCGTCTTCGAGGCGCACGCGGATGGCCAGGGTATTGACCAGGAAGCCGATCAGCCCCTCGAGCTCGGTACGACGCCGATTCGCCACGGGTATACCGAACACGACGTCGTCCTGCCCGCTGAGTCGCGCCAGCAGGACCGCCCATGCCGTGTACAGCACCATGGGCAAGGTCAGATCGAGGCCTCGTGCGAGCGCCTTCAGGTCATCGATCAGCCGCACGTCGAGCGCCACGGGAACGCAGGCGCCGCGATAGGTTTGCACCGCAGGTCGCGGCCGATCGGTGGGCAGCTCCAGCAGCGCCGGCGCACCCTGCAGGTGCGCCTTCCAGTACGCCACCTGCTCATCCAGCCTCGGTCCCGCCAGCCATTGCCGCTGCCATAGCGCATAGTCGGCGTATTGCACCGGCAACGCCTCGAGCGGGCTCGATCGTTTCTGGCGGAAGGCCTCGTACAGGGCCGCCAGCTCGCGCAGGAACACGCCCACGGACCAGCCGTCGCCGACCATGTGGTGCAGGGTGACCAGCAGGACGTGCTCGCGTTCCGACAGCTTGAGCAATCGGCCACGGACCAGAGGACCCGAGCGCAGATCGAAGGGCGTCAACAACTCCTCGCGCGAATGCTCGAGCACTGCGATCTCGCCCGTGCGCGATTCGTCCAGCGCCACTTCCCGAAGCGCAAACCGGCCGGTCGGCGCGATGACCTGCACCGGCTCGCCGTCGTGCTCAGCGAAGGTGGTGCGCAAGACCTCGTGTCGTTGCACCAGCTCATCCAGCGCGGCGTGCAGGGCGGCGCGCTGCAGGATTCCGCGCAGCCGGACCACCACGGGAATGTGATACGCCGTGCTGCCGCCTTCCAACCGATCGATGAACCACAGCCGCTGCTGCGACCAGGACAGCGGTATCGGGCGAGTGCGATCGCCGCGCTGTATCGGCGCAGCGGGGCGGGCGGCCTGCGGCAACCTGGCGGCGATCTCGGCGACCGTCGGTCCTTCGAAGAACGCGTGCAAGGGCAGCTCCAGCCCGAGCACCGACTCGATCCTGGCCACCACGCGCACCGCCCGCAACGAGTCGCCCCCGATGTCGAAAAAGTTGTCGTTCAAGCCCACGGTGTGCAACCCGAGCACTTCGCTCCAGATGGCGGCGATGGCCTGCTCGGCCGGCGTGCCGGGCGCGTCGTCCGGCGCGCCCACGCGCGGTGCACCCGCGCGCCGGGCACGCGCCGAGCGGATTTCCTTCGCGATATCGCTCACGTGATTGAAGCGCATGGCCACGTCGTGCCAATCGGTGTGCGGCGCGAGCGATTCCGGCGTCACGGCGTGCGCCCGGGGTTCCTCCATCCCGGCGTCCGGCGCCGTCGCGGGACGGTCCAGGTTCGCGGCGTACTCGAGCGGCACCGTGAACCGACATTCGATGGCGCCTGCGCCGTTGCCGCCGTGCGCCTCACGAAACTGCGCAAAGGCCTTGTTCAGAAATTCCCATGCCGGCGCATTGCGCGCGGTCTGCCGATAGGTGAGCACCAGGTTGCGCAGGCCTTCCCGGCGCCCCTTGCGCGCCAGCTCCCTGACAATGCGCTGCTCGACGCCGCGCCCCAGGACCCGGCAGCTCAGCACGAATGTATCGACCTCGAGCGACTCGGCCGTGCGGTGCACGAGGAGCGCGCCCACCAGCCCGTAATCGCCGAAACGGTCGCGCACGTGCACGACGAAGGCCTCCAGAGCCCCCGCGCTCAGCAGCGCCTCGATCTCGCTGGCTCGTCGGCGAATGGTCGTCAGATTGAATTGATTGGTTCGCTGAACCAGCTCCGCCACACGATTCAAGTGATCCGGCTGCAGCGGCGACAGGTCGATCTTGAGCTCGAGCGATGCCAGAAACGTCTCCAGATCGGTCGCTTGCGCCTGGGCCTGCTTGCGCGCGCGATTCTGCCGGTATTGTTCGGTGCGCTGCTTCGCTTCCTCGGTCGCGCCGGTTTGATCGAACACCCAGACGTGGTCGAGAAAGCCGGCGATCTGTTCCTGGGCCTGCGGAATCTGCAGCGTCAGCACGGACGGACAATGTGCGCGCACCTCGGCGCATTCCATCGGGCTGTCGTCCACGAAGACGAAACTGTCCAGCGACAGCTCGAGCTCCTCGGAGAGCGACTTCAGGTTGGCGGACTTCGGGCTCCAGTTCACGCGTGAGCAGATCAGATGCTCCTCGCGCAGCGGCATGTCGGGATGGGCGCGGAACACCGCCTCGACGTCGGCGGGATTGTTCTTGCTGCACAGGCACAGGAGCATGCCTGCCTCGTGCTGGCGCACCAGCGTCTTCTGCAGCTCGAGGTGGCCGGGCGTCAACTCGATGCCATTCGCGCCGTCTTCGCCGCACACACCCTTCCACAACGTGTTGTCACAGTCGATCGCAATGACCTTGTAGGGTGGCTTGACCAGCACGGCGATGCGACGTGCCAACAGCGTGGCCAACGCGACGAAGTAGTCGTCCGTGTAGGGAATGTGTCCGATCCGATCACTGCGGGGATCTTCGTACTCCGGCACCGGGTACAGCCGGATCAGGTCCAGGTGGGTGAAGCATCGAACGTTCTCGAGCGCGCTCAGCCGCTTCACCAGAACGGCTTGGGTCTCGGCGAAAACCGATCCATACACGGTCGACAGCGACGCGGAGGGCGGACACACGTACACCAGCGTCGGTGCACGGGTCTTGCGGCGATTGACCCCCACCGCGGCGACGAGATCGCTCGCCACCCGCTCGATGTGCTGGCGGTTGCGCTCGACGTTCTCGTGCAGGCGATCGCGGATCCAATCCTCGGGCCTGACCAGCAGGACGTTGAATCCCGTGTCGTTCTGCGAGAACAGACTGTCCGGATTCAACAGCTCCTGCATGACCTGCGCGTAGGGCGCGATCTCGATACTTGCCGGCAGGTTCAGGGTTTCCATCCAGAACTCCAGCGGCTGTCGAATGGGATCGGCCACGAACGTGGCGGCCACCCCAACCGTCCAACGCGCCTGCTGTGTCCGTCGCTCGCTATGGTTCATCGCTCGTACTCCCGGCGTTGCACCCAAAGACTGCCTCGCGGTCATTTGCGTCCGGAGTGGCGTCAGGTCGTGACACCACCCGCGAGGAGGGATGGCGGGTTGACTAGCAACGAAGTCGAGCGCAAACCAGTGTGTAGAAGCGCGCAGACCAGCGAACCGCCGGCCGCACGGCGGAGACCTCGGGGCGAACGGCCCACGCGACGAGCTTGGACACGGCGTGTCCAACTCAACGAAAACCTTTATGCATTCAATCTTCTAGAAAATCCGCCGGCATCCCGTGAACGCCGGTGTTCATGTGTCGCAGGGTTGGCCGAGGTCAAGCGTCCGGTACGCCGATGCCGCGTTCCGCCAGGCATGACAGACATGGATTTCTTGAATATTGACGCCGATCGGCGCACGCGATGACCGGCTTCGATCGCCGCCATCATGGCTTGGCGCCACGCGCGCCGGCGTGCGCTTCGTCAGCCGCGCATCCTCTCGAGACCCGTTCCGTCGCTGTTCAGCGACATGCGTGCGACTGACGAGAGGGGCGATCGCATTTGTTCGGAAGAAGACTTTACTGCAAGGCGCACGGATGGCGTGTCGTCCTGCGCAGATCCGTGAGCGTGTCTACGGAGCCTCTCCGGATGTTCATCGACAGTGCCGCGAGATGCTCACACGGCAGCAGCGCCACCCCATAACGCGTCCGGACACGTCACCATGCCATCCCGGTACTCGACGGTCACGGAACGGTCGGATTTCAGAAACACGGGACCATCGAGATCCACCACCTTGCAGAGTTGTCCGACCAGGAATGCCGGCGCCATGGCCAGCGAAGTGCCCATCATGTTGCCGACCATTGGATCGAGTCCGTGTTCGCGGGCGCTACGCGCCATGGCCAATGCTTCGGTCAGCCCGCCGCATTTGTCGAGCTTGATGTTGACGACGTCGAACCGCCCGGCGAGCGCAGACAGGTCCTCGAGGCATTGTGCGCTCTCATCGGCAGCAATCGGAATGGGTGCATGAAAATCATCCAGCCACGCTTCGGCGCCGACCGGGAACGGCTGCTCGATGAGCGCGACCTGCGCCTGGTGCAACACCGGCAAAAGACACTCGAGTGAGGTGCGGGTGAAGCCCTGGTTGGCATCCACCCCGAGCCACACATCGGGCCGCGCCTCGCGTACCGCGAGCACGCGCTCTGCATCGACGGGCTCGCCGGTCAACTTCAGCTTGATGGCGCGCGCCTCGCCATAGCGGCGTGCACTCGCGGCCATGTCTCGCGGATCGCCGGCACCGCACGTAAAGGTCGTCAGCAACGGCCGCGGCCTGTCGAGGCCGGCCAGCTGCCACACGGCTCGGCCATGCAGCCTGGCCTCGAGATCCCAGAGCGCGCAGTCGATGGCGTTGCGGGCGCCGCCGGGACTCATCAGCCCGCGCAATGATTCGTGGTCCACGCCACCCTCGATCATCGCGCGGCTGCGTTCGATCTGCGCCGCCATCGAGGCCGCGCGATCGCCCCGGTAATACACGCCGGCGGCCTCTGCCCGGCCGCTGCACCCGTGCCGCTCCAGCGTGACCACGATGACCTCGATCTCCACCATGGTATGGCCGGTGATCCGAACTGGCTCCGCCAGCGGCCATGTC
>QGUO01000601.1 GCA_003242495.1 Pseudomonadota bacterium
TCGCCAATCCCCAGGCCGCGCACGAGCCGCACGTGACGGCCCGCGGGACCGAGCTCATGGCGCTGCATGCCGTGTTCCGGGCCTTGCACCGTGCGCGGGTCAAGCGCGGCGCCATCGACTTCGATGCGCCGGAGCTCAAGGTGCGCTTCGATGCCGACGGGCGCATCGCCTCACTGTTCGAGCAGCCGCGCAACGATGCGCACCGGCTCATCGAGGAGTGCATGATCGCGGCCAACGTGCAGGCCGCCAAGTTCCTCAAGAAGCACCGCATCCCGACGCTTTACCGCGTGCATGGGCAGCCCACGGAGGAGCGCCTCGAGCAGCTGCGCCAGTTCCTCGCGGGATTCGGCATCCACCTGCCGGTCGATCGCGATCTCGAGCCACGCGACCTGAGCGAGGTCTTGAGCGGGCTCGGCGGCAACGAGGAAGCACACCTCATCGAGACCGTGGTGATCCGCTCGCTGCCCCAGGCCGTCTACCAGCCGGAGAACATCGGGCACTTCGGCCTCGCGCTCGCCGAGTACGCCCACTTCACGTCACCCATCCGCCGCTATCCGGACCTGATGGTCCACCGCGGCATCCGCCATGTGCTACGCGGCGCCACCGAGCCGTTCCCCTGGAGTCTCGAGGACCTGACCGCGCTCGGTCAGAGCTGCTCGTTCACCGAGCGGCGTGCCGACGAGGCCACGCGCGATGCGTTGTCCTGGCTGAAGTGCCAATACATGAGCGACAAGCTCGGCGAGGAATTCGATGCCATCGTCACCGGAGTGGTCGATTTCGGTCTATTCGTGCAGGTCAAGGGCATGCAGATCGACGGGCTGGTGCACGTCAGCGCGCTGGGCGCGGACTACTTCTCGCGCGATCGCTCGGGCTTTCGCATCATCGGCGCGCGCAGCGGCCGCACCTTCCGCCTCGGCGACCACCTGCGGGTGCGTCTCATCAATGTCATCATCGACGAGCGCAAGATCGATTTCGAGCTGGCCGACACGCGGCCCGCGCCGCGCCTGGTCCGCGCGCCCTGGCAGCGCCGTCGCGCGCGGCGCTGAGCATCCCTCCTGGTGAACGAGCAATGAGTGAAGAGGCGTTGGTAGTCGGTCTGCACGCAGTGCGCACCTTCCTGCGACTGCGCCCCGAGCGCGCGGCGCGCCTGATATTGCAGAAGGGGCGTGAGGATGCGCGCATCGCCCAGCTCTTGGAGCTCGCCACCCAGGCCGGCGTGCACATCGAGTGGCGCGAGGTGCGTGAGCTCGACCGCATCGCCGCCGGCGAGCGCCACCAGGGGGCGTGTCTGCGCGTGCGTCCGGCGGCGGCGCTCGGTGAGGGGGCGCTCGACGAGTTGCTCGATCGCACGGAGGCCGTGCCGCTGCTGCTGGTGCTCGACGGGGTGCAGGATCCCCACAACCTCGGCGCCTGCCTGCGCAGCGCCGATGCGGCCGGCGTGCAGGCCGTGGTGGTGCCGCGCGACCGGGCCGCCGGGCTGTCCCCGACGGTGCGCAAGGTGGCCGCAGGGGCCGCCGAGGTGGTCCCCCTCATCCAGGTGGTGAACCTGGCGCGGACGCTGAAGTGGCTCAAGGAACGCGGCCTGTGGGTGGTGGGCGCCGACGATGCCGCCCCCCAGTCCGTCTACCAGACCGACCTGCGCGGTCCACTGGCCCTGGTGCTGGGCGCCGAGGGGACGGGCATGCGCCGGCTGACGCGTGAGCGCTGCGATGCCCTGGTGGGCATTCCCATGCAAGGCGTGGTCGAGAGCCTGAACGTGTCCGTGGCGGCCGGCATCATGCTGTTCGAGACCGTCCGCCAGCGGACCGCGGCGGGCGCCCCCTAGGCTGAACCGGCGCCGGCCGCCGGACCCGCCTGTGCCGGGGCCGCGGTCCATCCGCCCCGTGAGGGGGCGCGGCGGCCCTAGCCACGCCCGCGCACCGCTGCTACCATGCGCGGCCCGCCGCGTTCCGCGCGGCCGGCACACCGTTTT
>QGUO01000174.1 GCA_003242495.1 Pseudomonadota bacterium
GACCTGCACCCCGCTGCCGGCATTCCCAACATTTACTTCAATCCGGACGGTACGGCCTTCACCGGCTTCAGCGGCAGCGACATCGGTGCTTACCGGTTCCAGGGCTCACTCGACGGCCTGCAGTTCAAGCGGACCACGAACGGCCTGCTTGCGGAGAATTGGCTGGACGACGAACTGCTCGTGCCGCTCGACCGCAAGAACTTCTTCGTGCGCGGCAGCTATGAAATCAACGACTGGGTGAGCGTGTTCGCCCAGGGCATGTTCAACCGCGCGGAGTCGAGCTCCGTGCAGCAGCCGCCGCAGGCCACTGACGGTTGGAGTGCACAGATTCCCGTTGACGGTCGCGATATCCCGGCCGACCTGGCTCAGCTGTTGGCCAGCCGTCCCGATCCCACCGCGCCCTGGCAGCTCTATCACAACCTCGACATGGGCGGTAACCGCAGCGCCCGCACCGATGTGTTCACCTACAATATGATGGCGGGCTTCGAGGGCATCGTACCGGGCAGCGACTGGACCTGGGAACTGTTCGCGTCCGAGGGCGAGTCCGAGACCAGCTCCTACATCACCGGCATCTATTCGCTGTCGCGCTACCGGCAGATCATCAGTGCGCCGGACTGGGGCAAGGGCCTGACCATCCAGGGCAATACCCAGCAGGGCGGCTTCGGCGCCTCCACGGCGACCTGCACCAGCGGGCTGAACCCGTTCATGCCCGTCGATCAGATCACCCAGGATTGTATCGACGCCATCGCGGCGGACCTCAAGACGCGCTCGACCATGAAACAGACCAACGTCGAGCTCAACGCGCAGGGCGGCTTGTTCGACCTGCCGGCCGGTCAGGTGCGCGCCGCCGTCGGTGCCTCGTACCGCAAGAATGAGTACGAGTTCCTGAACGACACCCTCACCACCCAGGGCCGCTCGTTCGACGACCAGGCCATCGGCATCTATCCCAGCGGCAACTCCTTCGGCGAAATGGACGTCACCGAGTTCTACGGCGAGCTGCTGGTGCCGGTGCTGGCCAACCTGCCGCTGATCCAGCGCCTGGACCTCGAGCTTGGCGCACGCACGTCCGATTACAACACCACGGGCAGCAGCTTCACCTGGAAGGCGCTCGCCGACTGGCAGGTGAACGACTACCTGCGCGTGCGCGGCGGCTTCAACCGCGCCGAGCGCGCGCCGAACCTGGCCGAGCTGTTCCTGGCTCAGCAGCAGACCTTCAGCCTTGCGACCGGCGGCGACGTGTGCTCCGTAAACAACCGCCAGCCCTGGTCGGCCAACCCGGAGAGGAACCCGAACGCCGCGGGCGTGCGGGCCCTGTGCGAGGCCATGATGGGCGCAGCAGGCGCTGCATTCTTCTACGGCAACGACGCGTTCCAGGGCGCCGGCCCAGCCTTCGTGTTCCCCACGGTCGAAGGCAATCCGAACCTCGAGCCCGAAACCGCCAAGACCTGGACGGCCGGCATCGTGTTCAGCTCGCCGTTCCAGTCGCCGCTGCTCGAACGCCTGAGCCTCACGGTCGACTACTACACCATCGAGGTCGAGGACGCGATCGGTCTCGAGTCGCCGGACTATCTGCAGCAGGGCTGCTTCGACACGGCGTTCAACCCGACGCTGGATGTGAACAATCCGCTCTGCCAGAAGATCACGCGTAATGTCGGCATCGGCACGCTGGGCAATGTGCTCGGCACCTATGTGAACAACGGACGTTTCGAGACCTCGGGCGTCGACGCGCAGATCAACTGGTCCACCGACATCGGTCCGGGCACGTTCGGCATCAACACCACGTTCAGCTACCTGATCGACATGGAAGTGACCGAGTTCCCGGGCGCGCCGACCATCGACTACGCCGGCACCCTGGGCGGTGGCGGCCTCGTCGGTCTGAGCGGCGGGTTCTTCCAGTGGAAGCTGTTCAACAACTTCTCCTACACCTACGACCGGCTGTACGTCGGGCTGCAGTGGCAGCACCTGCCCTCGGTCCGTTCGGGGAGCTATGCCCTCGACCCGAACACGACCACCATGGGCGCGCCGTCCTACGACCTGTTCAACCTGGCCACGAGCTACGCGGTCACGGACAACACGGTCGTACGCTTCGGTGTCGACAACCTGTTCGACAAGGCGCCACCGCGGACGGGGGTCAATACCGCCCCGCCGCCGGGCACGCTGGCCGGCGGCTCCTACGACGCCGGCAACTACGACGTCATCGGCCGCCGGTTCTACATCGGCGCCACGACCTCGTTCTGACCCCGGGGACGGCCCGCCCTTGCGGGGCGGGCCGTTCGGGCGAGCGCTTTCGACGGCGGGTGGCGACACCCGCCGTTTTTTTGTCCGGCGCCCCGGCCGGGCAAACGGCCGGACACACAACGGCGCTGGCGAGCCTGCGGCGCTCGCATATACTTGCAGGGACTGCGTATCCAGGGGGGAGTCATGCTGCAATTGCAGACCCTGTCGACCGACGGGCTGCCGCCCGGCGAGCGCCTCGAGTTCTGGAACGAAGTGGCCTGTCAGACGCTCGCCCTGCAATGCGCCGAGCCGCTGCGCCCGCAGTCCTTCTCCGGACGTATGCGGCGCGCGGATTGCGGCACGCTGCGCATGATCGAGTTCAGCTCGGACGCCGCCACGGTGGTGCGCTCGCACGCGCACATCGCCTGTTCCTCCGAGCCGCTGTTCCTGCTGCGCATGCAGCTCGCCGGCGAGACTCAGAGCTGGCAGGACGGCCGTGAGATCCGGCTGCAACCGGGCGATTTCACGCTCTGCGATTGCACGCGGCCCTACCGCGTGTCTTTCCAGGAGCACGCATCGGTGCTGACCTTGCGGATTCCGCGCACCACCATGCTGCGCTATGTCGCCGCCCCCGAGGCCATGGCGCTCATCCACATGTCCGGCCGGCGCGGACCCAGCGCGCTGACATCGCGTTGCCTGCAGGAGTTCTGGCGCTCGTCGAGCCAATGGCTCACGCCCGCGCTCGCGCCGCGCATGACCCACATCATGCTGGAGCTGATCGCCAGTGCCTACGCGGCCGTGCCGCGCGTCGGCGCGACTCCCGACTCGCTCGCCACGGCGTTGCGCGTACGCATCGTCGAGTACATCGAGAGCCACTTGCACGATACCGGGCTCACGCCCACGTCCATCGCGCAGGCGTTCAGAATCACGCCGCGCTACCTGCATCTGCTGTTCGCCGGCGAACGCGACACCGTGGCGCGCTATGTGATGCGGCGACGGCTGGAGAAGAGCTCCCAGGCCCTGGCCGACCCGGCGCAGCGTCGACGCAGTATTTCGGTGATCGCTTCACAGTACGGCTTCAAGAGTCTGCCGCATTTCTGCCGCGCCTTCCGCGAGCGCTACGGCGTCAGTCCCGGCGAATTCCGTCGCGCGTCCCTGGCGCGGTCGGTGCCCGGCGGCATGGCGCCGGATTCGACTGCTTGAGCCATGCAGGCGTGCCGGTCAGCGGCGCGCCGCACATGCCGCAACGGGCCCGTGCGCGAGCCGGCGTGTCACTGCCGGCAGGCGACGGGGTGAAGCTCGGACCCTGTCGGGACCGGAGGTTTCCCCGACAGGCAAGATACCCTTCACTCCCGGGCAACCGCCCCCTTTCACCGGCACGTACACTCCGGTCGGTATCACGTATGTCCGCCATCATGAAGTCCGGGGGGCTCCCGGATGCGGTTCCTGGCGACCGCGGCGCGGATTCCATCACCAGCAACGTTGAGGAGGGCTGCCGATCGAGAAACGGCGCGAGGATCTCCGAGACTCGCGCGAGCGAATTCCAACGACGACGGGTCATTGCACAGTCACAGGACAACTCAACTAAAACGTTTCCGGGGGGATCTATGACCAAGTCGATGAAGCGGCGCGCAGGCCGTGCGCCCGTTTTGAACCTGCATGGCGCCACCGGGCGTCCGCGCCGCGCCGCGCTCGTAGCGGCGGCCGGGCTGCCGCTCGCCTGGGGAGCGACGAACATGGCGTGCGCCCAGGAACAGGCGCGTCCTGGCGGGGGTGTGCTGGCCGAAGTCGTCGTGACGGCGCAGTTCCGCCAGGAGAACCTGCAGGACACCCCCATCGCCATCACGGCGGTCACCGGCGACATGCTCGAGGCGCGCAGTCAAACCAGCGTCAGCGACGTCGCTGCGCAGGCGCCGAACGTGACGCTGTCGCCGCAGGGCCAGGCAAACGGCTCCGGTCTGGTGGCCTTCATTCGCGGCGTCGGCCAGACGGACTTCAACTTCGCGCTCGAGCCCGGCGTCGGGTTGTACATCGACGACGTGTACTATTCCACGCTCACCGGCTCGCTGGTCGACCTCATGGACCTCGAGCGCGTGGAGATCCTGCGCGGTCCGCAAGGCACGCTCGCCGGTCGCAACTCCATCGGCGGCGCGATCAAGTTGTTCTCGCGCAAGCCCGAGGGCGACGGCGGTATGGTCTCGCTCACCTACGGCAAGTTCTCGCGCATCGATGCCCGTGCCATGGGCGACTTCGAGGTGCTGCCAAACACGTTGTTCGCACGCATCGCCGCGGTCACCAAGAATCGCGATGGCTACGTCGACCGCGTCGATTATGGCTGCACGCATCCTGGATCGGGCGTGCCCACTTTCAGCGTGGGCAACGGCTGCAAGCTTGGGACGCTGGGCGGCATCGCCTACACCGCCGGCCGCGTCTCGCTGCGCTGGCTCGCCTCGTCGGATCTCGAGATCAACATCATCGGCGACATCACCAACGACAGCTCCGAGGCCGGCGCCGACGTGCTGCGGCGCGCGGAGCTGAACGGCGCAAGCAGCTTCCCGATCTTCATCGACGATGGCGATCCGTCAACGCCGCCGGTTCCCTACGACTGTCGCTTCGTGCCTTACGGACCCCACAGCTGCGATCCCAACCAGCCCAACGATCCCTATCTCAGCTACGCCACGTTCCTCGATCCCGGCCTCAATCCCATCCCCGGCCTGCCGGCAGCGCCCTTCAAACCGGTGGTCGTGCCGCCCATCCAGCATCTCGATCAGTACGGCATCTCCGCCTCGATCGACTGGGCGCTGAGCGACAACTATGCGCTGAAGTCGATCACGGCCTGGCGCCGTTACGACTCCTCCTGGGCGCAGGACGTGGACGGCTCCCCGTTGGCGAGCCAGATGCTGCTGCAGACCCTCGAGCATTGGCAGTGGAGCCAGGAGCTGCGGCTCAACGGCGCCGTGCTCGACGGCGCCGTGGACTTCACGCTCGGCGCCTTCTACTTCAAGCAGGACGGCACGCTCGAGGCACGCGTCGACCTGCCTTACGCGGGCATCGACTTCGTGCATGGCCCGGACACCACGCCCTCGACCTCCAAGGCCGTTTTCGCGCACGCAGCGTGGCACGCGACGGATCGACTCAACATATCGGCGGGCGTGCGCTATTCGGAAGACGAGAAGACCTACACCTACTTCCGGCGCAACCCCGACGGAACCTTGCCGCAATGCATTCCGATGGACCCGTTCAACCCCTTCGATCCGGCGCAGCCTCCGAACTGCGCCCTGTCGGGGCTGTTCGATGTCGCCGATTCCTTCGAAGGCGACCGCGTCGACTGGCGCCTCGCGCTCGACTATCGCTGGTCGAGCGACTTCATGAGCTACGCGCAGGTCTCCACCGGCTACAAGGGCGGTGGCGTCAATCCGCGACCGTTCTTCGGCCCGTCGACCCCCGAGATCAACCAGTTGAAGGCCTTCGACCCGGAGACGCTGACGACCTACGAGGTGGGCTTCAAGACCGACCTGTTCAATCGCACGATGCGCGTGAACATGGCGTTCTTCTACAACGACTATCAAGACATCATCCTGACATCGAGCGCCTGCCCCATCTCACCATGCCTGCAGCCGAACAACATCGGCGAGGCGGAGGTCAAGGGCATCGAGCTCGAAACCGAGATACACCCGGCGGATGGCTGGACCATCGATGCCGCGGTGAGCTACCTCGATTTCCAATACAAGGAGACCGACACCGCGCAAACCGGCGTCACACTCGACATGATCACTCCCTACACACCGGAGTTCAAAGCGAGCGCCGGCATTCAATACCGGCACGACGTGGGTGCGGCCGGCACGGTGACCCTGCGTCTGGATGGCTCGTACCAGTCGAAGATGTTCGGCGAGGCGATCAATGCGCCGACCAACCGCATCGACGGCTATCACCTCGCGAATGCACGCCTCAGCTGGCGCACCGCGGACGAGCGCTGGGACACGTCGCTCGAGGTGTTGAACCTCACGGATGAGCTCTATTACACCTTCGTGTACGACCAGGCGTTCAGCTCCGGCACCACCAGCTACTCGCCGGCCCTGCCACGCACCTGGGCGATCACGGTGAAACGGACCTTCTGACCCCCCGACGGCGCCGGGATCGCAGGAAGATCCCGGCGCCATGCGCGGCACCGGGCTGCCCAGGGCCGGTCAGCGCGCCGGCCCCAGGCCGATGTCCGGGGTCAACAGATCGCTCACCCGCTCGAGCACGTAATGAGGGCGACGCACCCCGGACTGGCGCGCCCACTCCTCGGCCGAGGTCACGCCGGTGGTGACACCGAACGCGGTCGCACCGCCCCGGCGGGCCATCTCGACTTCCACCGCCGGATCATCGCCCACGACGCCGATGTCGCGCGGCGACAGCCCCAGACGCCGGGCCGCAAACCGCAAGGCGTGCAACGAAGGCTTGCCGGTGAGGATCGGGCGGACCTTGGTCACCCGTTGGATCGCGCCGATGATGGCATGCGAGTAGCCGAGCGCGCGGCCTTGTCGAGTGGCGAAAAACGGCACGTCCGAGGCGACGTACAGTTTGGCGCCCGACCAGACCGCGTGGCAGGCCGTCTCGATGTCCTTCATCCCGCATTCAGGGTGCCAGCCCACATACACCGCATCGACCTCACTGGCGCGCGCGTCTCCGGTGAACACGGTCTCGATGCCCGCATCGCTGAGCGCCTGCCCCACTCCGTGCGTGCCGAGCACCAGCGAGCGCCGGATGCGGTGTCGCTGCATGTGCGCCGCCGTGACGCTCGAGGGCGTGAGCATCTGCTCATCATCGACCGGCAGACCGATGCCGCGCAGCCTTGCCGCCTGCCGGGCGGGCGGGTAGGCGCTGCCGTTCGTCAGGACGACGAAGGGCACCGAGCGCTGGCGCAGGACGGTGAGCACCTCGATGGCGCCCGGCAACACCTCGTAGCCGCCGAGGGAGCGGGCGATGAGCCACAGCGTACAGTCCAGAT
>QGUO01000175.1 GCA_003242495.1 Pseudomonadota bacterium
GCGGCGGAGCTCGATTCCCTGTTCGTCTCGCGCGCCGCGAAATGCGCGCTGACAGTGAATTACATCGGCCTGCCGCTCTGAGGGGGCGTCCGACTACGCCGGACGACGTTCGCGCCGTCTGACCGTCCCGCCGTGATTCACGCACGCACCGTGTCGATTTCATGGACGACTCTGCGAGCGCTTCGCGACGCTCGCGGCGCTGGAGCTGGGCCCGCAGGCTGATATCTCCCGCATCACCCACCAGCCGCATCGCCCGGACGCCTGGCCCAAGGCTGCTTGCCCACTGCGGCAATGTACGAAGTATTCGTGCGACGCGCGCGATGGCGGCGTCAGTGTGTGTCCCGATCCTTCGGTCATTGACACGGACCTTGCACGGGTCTCCAATGCGCATCCTCTCGGCAGGCGCACGACGTGCCTGGACTTCGACCCCGTACGCCTGTCGGGATGCGCATCCCGGGTAAGGCAACGACTGGGGAGAAGCGGCCATGAACCGTTCATACGCGTGGGTCTTGGTGGTTCTGCTCGCGTTCGCGGGCGGATTTTTCCTCTACGATCGCTTCGCCGAGCCGCAGGCAACGCCACCGCCGCCGGAGGTGACGCCCGTCGGGGCGACGCTGCTGGAAGGATTGGGCAACTACAGCATGCCCATCACCACCTCGAAGCCCGAGGCACAGCGCTGGTTCGATCAGGGGCTCGCGCTGACCTACGGCTTCAATCACGACGCGGCGGAGCGTTCGTTTCTCAAGGCCGTGGAGATCGATCCTGATTGTGCGATGTGTTGGTGGGGCAGTGCGCTGGTGCTCGGTCCGCACGTCAACGCAGCCATGGACCCGGCCAACAATCAACCGGCCTGGTACCGGCTGCAGCGTGCGCAGCAGGTCGCCTCGGGCGCCAGCGAACGCGAGCAGGCATACATCCGCGCCCTCGGGGCACGCTACGCGCAGCATCCGCCCGAGGACCGCCGACCGCTCGACCAGGCCTACGCCGAAGCCATGACGGAGCTGGTGCGCCAGTATCCCGACGATCTCGATGCCGCCACCCTGGCGGCCGAGTCGCTGATGGATCTGCAGCCGTGGGAGTACTGGGATCGCGAGGGACGTCCATTGGGGAACACGGAGCAAATCGTCGTGCGCCTGGAGTCGGTGATCGATCGCAATCCGGATCACGCCGGCGCGTTGCATCTGTACATCCATGCGGTCGAGGCCTCGGATCAGCCGGAGCGCGGTGCGGCGGCCGCAGACCGCCTGCGCGAGCTGGTGCCCGGATCAGGCCACCTGGTGCACATGCCGGCGCACATCTATGCGCGCGTGGGGCGTTACCATGACGCCGTGATCGCCAATCAGAAGGCCATCGCGGCGGACGACGCCTATCTCGCCACGTGTCGTCCGCAGCCCGGCGTCTATCCGCTCGGCTACGTGCCGCACAATCACCACTTCCTGTGGTTCGCTGCCACCATGCAGGGCAGCAGCAAGATTGCACGCGACGCGGCGGAGGCGACCGGCGAGCGCACCAGCGACCCTCAGTTGATACGCACGCCGGGATTCGAGGCCATGCAGCTGTTCGCGCTGACACCCTTGTTCGCCGATCTGCGCTTCGGGCTGTGGGAGGAGATCGAGGCGGTTCCGCGTCCCCCACGGGACCTGCCGTATATGGTGGCGATGTGGGAGTACGCGCAGGGTGTCGCGGCAGCCCGGCAAGGCGACCTGGACCGAGCGCGGGCACACCACGCGGCGCTGGTCGAGGCCACCCAGGACCCGACCATCGAGGCCATGAAAGTCTGGGACCGCTATTCGCTGATCTATGGTGTGCGCATCGGCGAGCGTGTGCTGGCGGCGCACATCGCTCGCGGGGAAAAACGACACGACGCGGCGGTCGCCGCGCTGACCGAGGCCGTGACCATCGAGGATCAGATCCCCTACGATGAGCCGCCCGGCTGGCACGCGCCGGTGCGCCAGACGCTGGGGGCGGTACTGCTCGAGGGCGGCGAGCCGCAGCGGGCCGAAGCGGTGTTTCGCGAGGAACTGCGGCGCAACCCGGAGAACGGCTGGTCGCTGTTCGGGCTGGAGCAGGCGCTGCGCGCGCAGCGTCGCGCGCAGGAGGCCGACGAGGTGCACGAGCGCTTCGAGCGCGCCTGGGCGCATGCAGATGTCAACCTGACGCTCGCGAGTCTGTGAGGGTGTCCAAGCGCAGGCCTGGCGGCGAGCCGCGGCGCGCATGCGCACGCGGTTCGCCGACAGAACGCTGCGCGTGACATCGGCGCCTGATCCTGGCTGGGGAGGCTTGGGGACGGGTCGCCCGAGTCCATGAGGTGGACTTGGCTCCCAGGCGCGCCGGCGGCGCCGTACGTGCGGGCGATGTCTGGTGCTGCACTCGGCGGCGGCACGCATCGACGGATGATTTCAATACGGCATGGGACTTGGTGCCTGCCGGGCTCACCCACAATGCGGATGGCGGCACGCCGTATCTGCGCCATATGGGAATGGCGAGCAAGGAACGGCTCGAGCGCGACATTCGTGCGCTCATCCTCGCCAATGCGCTGCGCGCGGACAGCCATGATCGAAGGGTCACCGCCGGCCCGGTGACGCGGAAACTTTGAGTTTCCGCCGCACGCGTCGAGACCCCCAACCGGCCGCCGTCTGCGGCAAAGTACCGTCGCACAAGCGCGTATCCGTACGACCGGCTCCTGCGACGTCACATTCACGAGCGCGAAACTCTGAGTTGCGACCGCACGGGCTTTCCGCAGCGTACCGTGCGTCCATAGCATCCCGCCCTACCAACGAACACACCGTGGCAGAGGAGGCGGGGTATGTCGCACCAACAAGCCGATTTGGGCAAGACACCCGGCGCAGCACCCTCGGATGCGCGTGACGGGCTCGATCGACGCACGGTCATCAAGAGCGGCGCGCTGGTCGGCGCCGCGGCCATCATCACCTCGAAGAAGTCCCAGGTGCTGGCCGCCGGCGCACCGTGGCCTGCACCGCCGGTGCTGTGCGGCACCACGACGCCCACCAGCCCGGCCACCCGGCCGTTCATCGACAACCTGCCCGTGCCACCGCCGGCGTTGCCGGTGCTGCTGCACCCATTTCCGACCAGGACGGCCAACATCGCCGCCGGCGAGGCGGCGCGCGCCGCTCACCAGCGCTGGTCGGAGTTCCTGCCGCTCATTCATTACCACATGACGGCGGCACCATCGCTGCACAAGCATCACACCGATCTGCTGCCGTCCTATTTGTGGACCTTCAACGGCCATTATCCGGCGCCGACGCCGCTCAATTACTACGGCGTACCGTCCATCGTGCGGTTTCGCAATGCGCTGCCCGAACAGCAAGACAACCCGACGTTCGGTGTGAGCGAGATCACGGTCCACCTGCACAACGGCCACACGCCCTCCGAAAGCGATGGCTTCGCAGCGGATTTCTTTGGGCCCGGGCTGTTCAAGGACAATCACTATCCGAACGTCTACGCCGGCGTCGATGAGTTCGGCGGCATCGGCGACCCGCGCGAGGCCCTGCACACCCTGTGGTTCCACGATCATCGTGCAGCGTCCACGGCCCACAACAATTTCCTGGGCCTGAACGGGATGTTTCTGCTCTACGACGCCAAGGACCCCTCGCACGAGCTGCCGACGCCAGGATCACTGCGCCTGCCGTGCTACTACGGGATCACGGACATTCCGCTGATTCTGGCCGACAAGCGTTTCTGTCCGGCGGCCAATGGCCGCAACGAGGTGTTCCAGGTCATCGGCAACAATCCGGTCGTGGGTGACAAGTGGATCGTCAATGGCAAGATCCAACCGAAGATGCGGGTGCGCAGGCGCAAGTACCGCTTCCGCATTCTCGCAACCGGTCCGGTGAAGGCCTGGAGCCTGAGCCTGATCCGCTCCGACGGCACTCAGGCGCCCGTCACCGTGGTGGCCGTCGACGGCAATTTCCTGCCGAGTCCCGTGGTGATCAGCGATCGGCCGCTCGACGTGCAGGTGGCCATGCGCTACGACGTGATCATCGATTTCTCCGCCTTCCCGGCAGGCAGCAAGGTCTATCTGCGCGAGAACGCCGCGCAGAACGTCGGCGTGGCGGTGCCTGATCCGGCGCCGGGTCTGCCGATCGGCAACGTGCTCATGCGTTTCGACGTCGTGAACATGGACTTCCTGTTCCCTGCCGACACGCCGCCGATCCCGAGCGTGCTCGCAGAAATGCCCGATCCCATCGTCCCCGACGGCGTGTTCCAGTGGAATTTCACGCTCGAGAACGGCCGGTTCCTCATCAACGGCCAGGAGTTCGATCACAATCGCATCGATCACGTCGTGCTCAAGGGCAGCTCGGAGGAGTGGGTGCTCGCGAACGATGTGGCGGCCGGTAACTGGAACCACCCGGTGCACATTCACTTCGAGGAAGGTTTCATCATGTCGCGCCGCCGCCGGGTGAGTCAGAACCCGGACGTGTTCGAGGACGTGCCGTTGCTGCCGGAGGAGCTCGGTCGTCGCGATGTCTACCCGCTGCCGCCGCAGCACCGGGTGGTGATGCGGATGCGGTTCCGGGACTTCAGCGGCCGCTACCTGATCCACTGCCACAACATGAATCATGAAGACGACTTCATGATGGTGCGCTGGGATATCGTCGACTCTCTGGAGGAGCTGACCCGCAAGCGCCGGGAGATCGACGAGCGGCGCATGCTGGCCGGGTTGCCACCGCAATACAAGCACGGGGGGCTGGTCTAATGAACAGACGAGAACTCTTCACCGGCACGGCCGGTAACGCGGCCTGTCACGCGATCACGCCGCGCGGCGCACAGCGCATTCCCAACGTGGTGATGCGCACGCACGAGAACCGTGTGGTGCGCTTCTACGACGACTTGATCAAGGATCGACAGGTCCTGATCAACATGATGTACGCGACGTGCGAGGGATACTGCCCGGTGATCACCATGCGCCTGGTCGAGATCCATGAGGCGCTACATGCGCGCATGGGGCGCGACCTGTTCATGTACTCGATCACGCTCAAGCCCGAGCAGGATGATCCGGCCGCGCTCAAGGAGTTCGCGCGGATGCATGGCGCGCTGTTGCCTGGCTGGACATTCCTCACGGGCGATGCATACGACATCGACACCCTGCGCTATGAGCTGTTCCGCCACGATCACATCAAGATCGATGCCGACCTCGATGCGCATGCCGGGCAGATGCGCATCATCAACGATGCGACCAATCGCTGGCTGCACGTCGCGCCCATGGCGAGCAAGATGACCGTGTTGCAGCACATCGCGTGGGCCGATCCGCCGAAGTCGTTCGAGCAGCGTCTCGAGGAGAACCGTCGGCTGCAGGAGCGCATCGACCAGGAAGTGGAGTTGTACGGCTACCGAAAAGTGATCTGAAGGACGGCGGCGGGAGTCGTGCAAACGCCTCGCGCCGCCATCCGGGTCGGCAAGGGCGAGTGTCCCGGCGCAAGAGGAGGGTACATCGTGAAAAGCGGACGATTCCACAAGGGCATCCGTGCCGCAGCGGCGCTGTTCGGCACGCTCGCCTGTGGCCTCGCGGGGGCGGCGGGCACCTGTGACGAGGAGGCGCGCTGGAGCGCGCCCGATTCAGAGCAGCACTTCATGGTCCTGGCCGGCCGCGAAGGGGAGTTTTACGACCGCAGCGGACCGGCCTTCGTCATGCTGCTCAAGGTGACGGCAGAGGAGTACGCCGTCGGTGCGGTGGGGATCTATGCCAATGAAGATCGATATGCGACGTTCGGCGCCGTCCCGAGTGCGCAGTACGAGCCGTTCCTGCACGACTCCGAAGCAGCCTCGGAGGTGAGGCTGCGTCTACGGATCAACGGCCCGCAGTACGAGCGTGTGCTGCGTATCCTGGAGACCTGGGATCGGCGCGCACGAGAGGCCATGTTGCTGTATCCGGACATCGCGCTGGACAACATCCTGCTCGTCAAGCAGGCGACCGAGGAGTTGAACCGGTGTGCCGAGACCATCGCCACATACCCGCTCGACTGGGGGCTCGATGACACCATCTCGGAGAACAACATCGCTTCGCGGGTCCCCTACGAATACTTCAAGGAACTGCGGCGCCTCAACCCGGAACGCCATGTGACGGACGCCGAGATGCCGGCGGCGCTCATGGCGGCGCTGGCGTCGCCGGAGGCGTCGGACGAGGCCTCATCCGGACATCAGCATCACGCGCATCATCATCCGCATTCGAAGGAGTGACAGTCATGAGTGAAACGGCAGTCCCCATCCAGGCGAGCGGCATGACGGGCGAGACCTGCAAGGTCACCGGGCCGTACCGCTCGGCACGCAGCGGCATCCTGGTCTTCGTGCTGGCCAACACCAACTTTCCGCCGGACGCCGACGGGGCGAGCACGACCTGGTCCCTGGTCGTCGGTGAATAGCGTGTCGACGACTGTGGCGCGGCGGTTGCCAAGCAGGCGGCCGCGCGCGCCGGCGCGCCGGTCGGGACGCCGGTCGGGGCGTCGGTGCGCGGCGCTCGGGCTGGCGCTGTGGCTCGGGGCGGCGGCCGGACAGCCAGCGCCGCCGGCCTGTCCTGCCCAGATCGAGGGCACGTGGCAGCGGGTGGACACCACCGAGCTCGCGCCGATATTGATCAGCTTCGGCGCCGACGGTTGGGCGAACGTGCTCAGCGTGCTGGAAGGCTCGCCGCACAATGTTTTCGACACCCTGGCGCAGGTGCACTATGTCGCCGAGCCGCGCCGCGCGCCGCGGCGCATCGAGTTTCACGTTCCTCGCCGCGGCAACGAGGTGTTTCCGTCGGGGACGAGCAGCTGGGAGATCATTGCGCACACCGATGACAGCCTGACGTTCCGGCGCAGCGATTCGGAGCATGGCGAACAGTCGTTATGGAAGCGGGTGCAGACGCAGCGCTATTTCCTCACGTTCGCCGCCCGGCCAGCGACCGACGGCCACATCGCGGCGGCCTTCGTGATGTGGACCCGGCTCGATGGGCGCAGCACGCACCGCGAGGGGCTCGGCGTCACACTCGGCGACGCCGGTGCGCGCTTCGGCGCGATACCGGCTGCCATTACGCAGGAGTTCGGACGCGAAAGCACCGACAATGGACAGGTCATGGTGCGCCTCGAGCTGAACGAGACGGAGACCCTGCCCAGCCGCGAAGGGGGCGCGCCCGGGGAGACGCTGATGCCCACCAACATCTGGCGGATGGCCACCCCTAACGCCCAGACCC
>QGUO01000176.1 GCA_003242495.1 Pseudomonadota bacterium
GATCTGCGGTCTGCCCTCCCAGACGAGCCGCACGGCCGGCGCGCCGGGCTCCGCGGCAAACTCGCGCGCCATCCACAGATCGCCGACGGCGATCAGCGTCTCACCGGCATAGACCAACGGGATGCGCCCGCGCCACCAGGGCAGCACGTGCGCGGTCTGCAGGAGCTTCTTGAGCTTGCGGCGGTGGGCATGCCCCTGCGGCCGCAGCGCTTCGCCGCCGCCGCGCAGACACACACGCAACTCATCCGGCAGTTTTTCCACGGCCAGGCCGCCGTCGGCGCTTGCCACGGCCGCCAGCCGGCCCGGGCCCGCGGGCAACTGCAGCGGCATGCCCCACCGCCACGACATGGCCGCCGTCGGCAACGGCGGCAAGGCCGGCTCGCAGTAGAGCAGCCCGCGATGGCGGCGCACCTCCCAACCGTCCCATGCCACGCAGGGATTGCGGTCCTGGGCCGCCGACAACATGTCGTGCTCGAGGGCCGCGAGCTTGCGCGTCGCAGGCGGGCGCGCGCCGCACAGCTTGACCCAATGGCGCAGCAGATTGCGCCGTCGCGCAGGCGACAAGCCGGCGAGCGCCGCCACCCGCAGGCAGCGACCGTCCGCCGCGGTGGCCAGGTCGGTCATGGCGAGCTCATCGACCAGCGCGGCCGCTTCGGCCACGTGCGCCGCCGAACGCGCGGCGGTCCGCGCCCCCACTGGGTGGTGCCTGCGCAGCGCGGGCACCACCCAGTGGCGCAGGTAATTGCGCTCGAAGTGCGCGGCGCGGTTCGAAGGATCCTCGATCCACTCCAGCGCCTGGGCCCGCGCCCAGGCTTCGATCTGCCCGCGTTCCAGGTCGAGCATCGGCCGGATGTGCCAACCGGGACCGAAACGTCTGCACGGGGGCATGGCGGACAATCCGCCGAGGCCGGCGCCGCGCATCAGGGCGAGCAGCACGGTCTCGAGCTGATCGTCGGCATGGTGCGCCGTGAGCAGCGCCTCGCCGGGCGAGAGCATCTCGCGCAGCGCCTGATAGCGTGCCCGGCGCGCCGCGGCCTGGAGGCCGTCGGCGGTCTTGGCGCCGGGCGCGGTGACGCTGACCCGCTCGATGACGCACGGCACGCCCAGGCGCGCGGCGATCGCGGCACAGTGCCGTCCCCAGCGGGCCGAATCCGCCTGCAGCTGATGATCGATGTAGACGGCGCGCAGCGTGTAGCGCGGATGGTCGGCCAGCGCCTGCGCCAGGGCATGCAAGAGCACGCTCGAGTCGAGTCCACCGCTGAACGCGATGCACAGCTGCCCCCCCGCCTCCTCGGGTAGCAGGCCGTCCAGCGCGGCGCAGACTCTGTCAGGAAGGTTCAAGGTCTCCTCTTGCGCGGCCATGGCAAGCCTGGCGGAGCCTCGGCAAGACAGCGGAGCCCGTCATCCGGTTCCGGAGGCACGCCCTGCTCCATGCAACGCGCTCGGGCACCGGGCAGGCCACGCGTCGCCGACCCGCGACGGTCGCCTCGCGCCTCGAATCCACCGCCTCCCGCGGCGGATGCAGTCGTGGCTCGCGCGGCCGCTGTCCGCCGCCGCATGCGGCGTGCTCAAGCCTCGCGGAACACGCCGTAGTTGCGCACCCGCTGTTCGCGCTCGGTGAGCACCTGATCGAGCGGCTTGGCCTGCAGCTCCGCCAAGTGACGCACCAACGCCTCCTTCAAGGTATCGGACATCTGCTGCGGATCGCGATGCGCGCCGCCGAGCGGCTCCTTGATGACTTCGTCGACCACGCCCAGCTTGGCGATGCGCTCGGCGCTCACGCCCATGGCCTCGGCAGCCAGGTCCTTCTTCTCGGCGCTGCGCCACAGGATGCCCGCGCAGCCTTCGGGTGAGATCACGGAGTAAATGCTGTATTGGAGCATCAGCAGACGATCGCATACGCCGATGGCGAGCGCCCCGCCCGAGCCGCCCTCGCCGATGACCACGCTCACGATCGGCACACGCAGCGCCGACATCTCGAACAAGTTGCGCGCGATCGCTTCGCTCTGACCACGCTCCTCCGCGCCCACGCCCGGATAGGCGCCGGCCGTGTCGATGAAAGTGATGAGCGGCATGCGGAAACGCTCGGCCATGCGCATCAGCCTGAGCGCCTTGCGGTAGCCCTCGGGCTTGGGCATGCCATAGTTGCGCCGGACGCGCTCCTTGGTGTCACGGCCCTTCTGCTGGCCGATGATCATCACCGACTTGCCATCGAGCCGCGCCGGCCCGCCGACGATGGCATGATCGTCGGCGTACATGCGGTCGCCGTGCAGCTCCTGGAAATCGGTGAAGATGGCGCTCACATAGTCGAGCGTGTAGGGGCGCTGTGGATGGCGCGCGAGCTGCGCAATCTGCCACTGGGTGAGATTGGCGAAAATGCTCGTGGTGAGGGCGCGGCTCTTGGCGCGCAGACGATTGATCTCCTCACCGATGTTGACCTCGGCATCGCTCGAGACGAATTTCAGTTCGTCGATCTTGGCTTCGAGCTCGGCGATGGGCTGCTCGAAATCCAGAAAATTCATTGCCATACCGCGCAGATTCCTCAATGACGCGAGCGCGGAAAATAGCCGCTGCCGGCGCCCAGGGCAAGGAGGGATCGCGTGCCCGGCCCCCGGGACGCACCCGGTGCACGCCGGCTGCGGCGCTTGACTTCTCGACTCTGCGGCGCATGACCCGCGACGCGTGGCGCGCCGAGATGCTCACCCGCAGCGTGCGCAGCGCGCCGCCACGAACACGATACAAGCTGCGCTGCACGGCTCTGCAGGCCGCACGACGTCTGCACGGCCCACGGAACCGGCGCCCGGCCGGGACGTTCCTCGGGGGACGCGGCGATCGTCCCAGGCTGACCACGCAGCGCGATCGTCCGGGCCGTGACACTCGTTCGCTGGAGGTCTGACGTCATGATGAGAAGCGGCGATGCAGCGCAGTCAGCCATCGAGGAGCTGCGCAAGAACCTGCAGTCTGTGGTGCGCGATACCGAAGCGCTTCTAAAAGTCACCGAAGACGTGGATGCCGAGAATATCCAGGAGGCGCGCGACCGTGCGCGGCGCACCTTGCGCGAAGCGATCGACACAGCCTACGACCGTCGATTGCGACGTCGCATGCGCCAGATGGCACTCAGCACCGGCACCTACGTGCGCGACAATTCCTGGAGCGTGGTCGGTGCGGGCGTCGGTATCGGCCTGCTCGTCGCGATGCTGATGCGCCGTCACTGAAGTGAGCGCCGACCCTGTCCGCAGCGGCGCGGTGCGATCGGCGGCACGACGCCCGAGCGTCCTGCGGGGACGAAGCACTGCGAAGGATGTCATCGCCGGTTGAGCAAGTTCGCCGGCGAGTACTGATCCGTCAGTACGCGCGCGCGCTCGTCCCAGTCGCGGCGCGTCGAGAACAAGCGCAGCAGCTCGCGCGCATCGATGCCGTAGGTGCGAAATGCCGCGGCGAAGCGCTCGCTGGCTTGTGCGAGCTCGGCGCGCGACGGCAGGGTTCCGAGCGGCGCGATGATCACGCGGTTCTCGCGCTTCAGGTTGAAGAACCGGTCGAACACCGCCGCGTAGGTCACCGACTCGTGATCGTACAAGCGGCTCGACGAGAAGGTGTTGGCCACCAGCACCCCGTCGGGTGTCATGACCGCACGCACCTCGGCGAGGAAGTCACGCGTGAGCAGGTGCTCGGGAATGTATTCGTGATCGAAGGCATCGAGCATGACCATGTCGTAGCGACGCCCGTCACGCTGCGCGCGCTTGACGAACACGCGCCCGTCCATCGCTGCGACGCGCACACGCTCGCTCTCGGCGAACCCGAAATGCGATTTCGCCACACGAATCACCGCGGGGTCGATCTCCACCACGTCGATGCGCGCCTCGGGCAGCAGCTGCTCGAGCACGCGCGGCAAGGTGCCGCCGCCGAGTCCGACGATCAGGATGCGGCGCGGTTCGGGGTGCACGTACAGCGCGCCCAGCATCATGCGCGGATAGTTCATGACGATGCGCTCGGGCCGGCGCATCTCCATGCAGGTCTGGCGACCGGTGCGGCAGTTCCGCGTGAAGCACATGCAGCGCACGCCATCGGTCTCGTAGACCAGCACCTCGCGATACAGGGAGCGCTCGGCATGCAACAGCTGCCGCCCGTTGGCCTGCGCATCGGCGAGCGGCACAGCGAACAGTGCCAGCACCCAGGCCGCCAAGCCCACGAGCGCCGTGCGGCGCGCACGCGGCGTTGCAGGCTCGTAAGCGCCCCCCTTCAGCCTCGGACACTTGTTACTCATCGACTTGCCTCCGCGTCAGGCAGGCAGGGATGCCGATTGCGAACGACACGGCAACGAGCGCCAACAGGATGTGGTTCACTTCCAGGATGAGCACCAGATAAAACGAGGTGGCCAGGGTACCGGCCGCGCTGCCGAAGGTCGAAACGAAATAAAGCTGCCCGGCATGCCGCCCCGAAGTGGCCCGATCGCGCACCAGCAGGCGCACGGCATAGGGCGAGATCATGCCCGAGAAGAAGGTCGGCACGAAGAACAGCGCGCTCGCGGCCAGCAGCGAGCCGTACCGTGGATCGGGCACGGCCAGGGCGATGGTGTCGAGCGCATCCGCGCCGAAAGCCAGAATCGGCGTCACACTGGCGGCCGCCACCAACAGGATGGCGCCGAGACGTGCCACGCTGGGTCGCACCAGCGACCAGCGCCCGCCCGCGAGATAGCCCAGCGACAGCGCCAGCATGAACACGGTGATGATGGCTCCCCAGACATAAATGCTGCTGCCGAACGTCGGCGCCATCAGGCGTCCGCCGAGCAGCTCCACCGCCATGACGAAAAAGCCGCTCCAGCCGGCCACGAGATACGGAAATACGACGTACACGCCCCGCTCCCTCCCAAGCAGCCCGAGAGCTTAACATTGCGCCGCGCCGCACATTGCGCCGCCGCGCGCGGGCTGGGACGGGGGACCATGCCCCGGGAGGGCCGCCGGGGCCTCGGTACTTCCCGCTTGCGCATGCCCCGATGGAGGTTCACAGTGCGCCCGACGCCTGCGCAGACCCCTGACGTGGAACTCACCGACATACACCACGCATTGACGGCCGTTCACGAGACGGTCGGCACGCTCACCTTCCCGCGCTGCGATCAAGAGGACGTCTACGAGCTGATCAGACGGGTGGAGCTGGAGATCGCCGGCCCTCATCCGGACATGCAGCTCATCGGCACGTTCCTCAATTCGATTGCGCGCAGTCTCCGCACGCAGCCCGAGGCCCGCGAGGCCTGCCTGCGCATCGAAGACGCCATCGAGCGGGCCGGTTTACCCAGCACGTGGCAGGCCGGAATCTGACGTCCTCGCCGGGCGGGGACGGAGCGACGCGGATCGCGCGGGGGGCCGGCGCGCGCCCGGGGAAACGCCCCCTCCGCAAGCATCCGGCAGCCGTCGCGCCCTAGGGCGAGGCCGGCTCGCCTGCGACCGACAACAACTGAAACTCGTCGCGCACCGTGCCGCGCGCGCGTGGCAAGGGCGGCGCCCACACGTCCTGGCGAAAGGCGCGCTCCTCGCCGGGCGGTATGGTCACCGAGATCCATTGCTGCCCGCGCCACACCACCACACAGCCGCTGGGATCGAGCGCCCCTTCGTAGCAGTCGCGCCGGGTCACCTGCAGGGTCACGGACTTGATCGCGGCATCATCGGCGCCGTTGACGACCCGCCCGCTGAGCTCGAAGGGCGCACCGCTGCCCGTGAGCGCCAGGTCGCGCAAGAGGACCTCCTCGGTGGGGATGGCGACCCGCGTGCGGGCGGGTGTCACCGGGCTGCCGCGCTCGGGCCCGGCCGGCCCCGCGTTGCGCTCCTGATCCTGCATCCGCTGCAGCATCGCCCAGCCGAGCAACAGCGCCAGGATGGTGAGGCCCACGATGCCCACCACGCGCAAGCTCGGCACGGCCAGCGCCAGCACGAGAAACAGAGCGGCAAGAATCCAAAACACCTTCGATCCGTACTCCTCTTCGTGGCGGGTCGTGCGCACGCATGGCGCGCACCGCAGCCGCAGCGTCGCCCGCCCGCCGCCACGCCGGACCGTGACGCAGGCCCATGGACGCCGCCGGGCCGACCGTAGGCCGTTACGCTCGAGGCGTCGGCCCCTCTCCCAAACAGTGAAGGATGCCACGTTGCAGGGCTCGAGGGGCAGCTCGAGCCGGCCATCCCGACGGGCATCTCGAAGAGGGCATTTCATGAGGGGGCGTCCTCGAGTCCCGGAACCGGCCCAGCGGTGACGCGTTGGATGAGGACTGGCCGCGGCCGCCTCGGCCCGGCGACCCGATCGAAAGGCAGGAGAGCGATCATGGGCGCAACGCGCAACGACCCACCGCGGAACGAAGGCGAAGGCAACAAGACGGCCGATCGCGACTATCGCAAAGCCACCCGCGAATTCGTCGAGTCCGAGCAGGGCCAGCGGGAAATCGACAAGGCCGGCCAGGTCTCTCCCCAGGAGGCCGAAGAGATCCGCCGTGCGGAAGAGGAAGCCAAGGCACGCGCCCGCGAGCACGATCCGGAAGAGATGCGCGATCCCAGCCGGCCCGCCTAGCTTCCGGCGCGCCGTGCCCGTGGTCCAAGCAGGGGTGCTTCCCCTCCTCCTGGGCATGGCCGTGAGGAGCGCCGCCCCGCGCGCGTCCATCTGAACGCCCCCATGCACTCACGTCGGTCGCTTGTCCGCCCACCCAGAAACGCGGACACTTGCGCCCGATGAGCACCACCCATCGAGAACGCGGCCGGCGTGTCAGCGACGGCGGCGGCATCGTCTACTCCACTGACATCGGCCGGCGCTGCCCGAATTGCCTGCGCGCGGCCGCCGAATGCATTTGCAAGAAAGGCACGCCCGGCCGTGTCGCCGGGGCGGGGGCCGGCGTGCGGGTCTCACGCGAAACCCAGGGCCGCAAGGGCAAGGGTGTCACCGTGATCACCGGCTTGGCACTGCCCGACGCCGAGCTCCAGGCGCTCGCCACCGAGCTCAAGAAACGCTGCGGCAGTGGCGGCTCGGTGGTGGCCGGGCGCATCGAAATCCAGGGCGAGCACCGCGACCGGCTGGTCGAGGAGCTCAATCGCCGCGGCTTCAAGGCCAAGCGCGCCGGCGGCTGAAGTCCGCCTGCGGCGCGTGGCGTTCGCGGCGGCGCAGGCCCCGGGCGCCCCCCCCGCGCACCCCGACCCGCCCCGAC